>NKIE01000086.1 GCA_002256055.1 Pseudomonas sp. PGPPP3
GGCTTCACTGCTGCCGGTGTAGAACAGCGCGGGGTGATCGAACGCCGAGAGGCTTTCCACCGCGACGGTGCCGCCCAATGAGTTGGCATCCATGTCCGGAGTCAGGGTCTTGATCACCGACAGCGACTGCACCAGCTCGGCAGGCAGCACATCCAGAGCCACCGCGCGACTGTCGCTGTTGGGCGACGGAATCAGGGTGCCGTTGATGGTCACGCTGTTGAGGTCCGGGCCTAGGCCGCGCACGCTGACAAAGCGGCCTTCGCCCTGGTCGCGCTCGACGCTGACACCGGGCAGACGCTGGGCCGCCTCGGCCACGTTCTCGTCCGGCAACTGGGCCACACCGTCGGCACTGACCACGCTTTCGACACTGTCGGAACGGCGTTGCTGCTTCAACGACTTGTCGATGCTGACGGCCTGGCCGACCACATTGACGTGTTCACTGCGCTCGGTGCTGGTCTCCGCCGCCAGCAGCGAACTGGCTGCCACGGCCAGCGCCAAGGCACTGAGTGCATGGCCCGCACGGCGAGCGGAAGTGTGGCGATTGCGCGTCATCAGAATCTCCCCAGGTGATGATGGCCAGGCAAATGGCCCGGCTAACTTGGGAGGGCACGCTAGAAGCCAGGCATGACGCTTCTGTGACAGCGCCCGCGCCAGGCCTTTAAAAACGGGCTTTGCGGGCTGATTTGCGAGCAAAATGGGCTGCAATGACCCGTTTTATTGAGCCGCTTTGACCCGCCCGCCGCCATACCTCGCGCCGCCCATTGGCCGATGCCCCACGGCCGGCAAAATACTCGGCACAACGCCTGAGCTGATTTGACCTCCCCGCCTGCAACCAAACCGTCACATCGCTCTGTTGAGCTGGCGCCCATACGCTGAAACGGAGCCTGCTGGCCATGTCCTCTTTGCTGCATCTACACCGCCTGAAACTGGCCGCGCTGCTGCTGGCCGCCAACCTTGCCCTGCTCCTGCACTTGGCCGCCGGCGACCTGAAACCCATGGCCGAATGGGTCTGGCTGGACATCCTCGGCGAAGGTGGCTCAGCCCTGCTGGCCCTGGCCTGGCTGGTGCTGATTCTTAAGAGCCGGCCGGCGGGGCGGGTCAGCAGCCTGCTGGCCCTGGGCCTGGGCTGCGTATTTTTTTCCTGGTGGGTGGATGCCCTGGATGAGTTCATCCGCCTGCCCGACAGCATCACCTGGGACAGCTGGCTGGAGTCGGCGCCGATGCCCATCGGCCTGCTGCTGATGACGGTCGGCCTGTACCACTGGCACCACGAGCAACTGGCGATCAGCGCCCAACTGGAAAAACGCGAGCGGCTGTTCCGCGAGCACCGGTTGTTCGACAAGCTCACCCCGCTGGGCGCCGCCGAGTACCTGCGCCGCCAGTTACAACTAAGCCTGCAGCACGCAGAGCAGGCGCAACCGCTGTCGCTAGTGGCAGTAGACCTGGACAACTTCAGTGCGCTCAATCAACGCTTCGGCCATGCAGAGGGCGATGCCGTGCTGCAGGCCATCAGCCAGCAACTGCTGCTCAACCTGCGCTGCCAGGACTTGCTCTGCCGGCTGGCCGGCGACCGCTTCGTAGTGCTGCTGCCGAACACCGGCGAGACCTTGGCCCGTCAACTGGCCGGCGAGCTGCAACAGGCCGTCGCCCATCTGGCCCACAAGACACGCCAGCACGGCGAACGCCTGCATCTAAGCGCCACAGTGGCGGTGGTGATGGCCGTAGACGAAGACCCGCAGACCTTACTGCAGCGCCTCAATCTGGCCCTGGCACGGGCCAAGCAACCGCTGGCCCTGAGCGCCTAAACAGCCATGGCCAGCAAACCCGACTGGTATGAGCGCGACAGCCGTTTTATTGCCGCGCACCAGCAGCCGGCCTGTCTGATTGATTTATGCCTGTCGCGGGGCATCGACAGCCATCGCCTGCTGCGCGGCACCGGCCTGTTTCACGCCGACATTCTGGCCGGTAACACCCTGATCAGCCCGGAGCAGTTTCTTCTGCTGATCGACAATGCCCAGCGTTTACTGGGCGCCGATGACAGCAGCTTTTTGTTTGGTCAGCGCCTGTTGCCCGGCCACCATGGCGCTGCCAGTCAGGCCCTGGCCCTGGCGGGCAATCTACAACAGGCGCTGGAACTGCTCGGCGAGTTGCGCGCCCTGCTGGCCCCCTTGCTCAGCCCACGCCTGCTGCTGGACGAGCACTACGCCTATGTCTATTGGCTGGACAGTTGCGGCGCCGGTGCTCAGCAGCGCTTTGTGCTGGAGGCGAGCATGACCGCGGTGGTGGCCCTTGCTCGGCAGCTGTGCGGCGAACGTCTGCCCTGGCAGTTTCACTTCACCCACGCGCAACCGCGCTATGTCGAGCAGTACTGGGTGCACCTAGGCGAAGACCTGCACTTCAACAGCCCCTACAACCTGCTGCGCCTGCCGCGCCACTACCTGACCCGCGCCCTGCCCCAGGCCGCCCTGACCACCGCGGTGGTGGCCTGCCAACAAGCCCGTGAACAGCTGCTCGCCAGCGGCCCACGGGCCAGCCTGCTGGATTGCCTGCAACGCTGGCTGCTGCGCCATGTGCGCGAGGCGCCGAGCCTGGAACGTGCTGCGGCCGCCTTTGCCATGAGCCCGGCCACCTTCAAGCGCAAACTCAGTAAGCACGCCACCAGCTATCAGCAACAGCACGACCAGGTGCGCCTGCAGGTGGCGCTGTACCTCTATCAGGTCAAGGGTTACAGCAATGATCAGGTAGCCAGCCACCTGCACTTTCACGATGCGACCAATTTTCGTCGCTCGTTCAAACGCTGGACCGGCGTACCGCCCAGTGCCCTGCGTCGCTGGCTGACGGGCGAGGTCTAACTTCGAGACTTTTTTGCGGGCAAAAGAAAACCCCGCCGAGGCGGGGTTTGCAGACTGTGTCCTGACATCCATGTTCTGACCGCCATCCTGGCGGAGCTCCAGCGTTTCCGTGTTGGCTGCTTGCGCTTCCTGCGCGACGTCCTTGGTGCACAGATTAGTCAGTGGCAAACATCGGCGATAGCGCCAATCGGCAGCATGCCTTGTAAGCCAAAGCCTACAAGAAAACCAAGCAACCGCTTGTTCGCCTTTATTTTGTGACGCAGGTCTTGTTAGACTGTTTTTGTCCTACAAAATAACAGGCCGCGCTCACGCGGCCACAGGGTCAAGACCATGCGCGCAGTTGCGATTGCCCTTGGCTGCCTGGTGGCAGTCAGCACCATCACTCCCGTCCTTGCCGGCGGCCAAAGCCAGCTAGGCGACCCCAAGGCCAGTGCCGAACAGGTGTTCTGGGGCCAGTTGTATGCCTCCGGCGGCAGCTCGCTGTATTGCGCCAAGGCCTTCGACCAGAGCCATGGCCAGCTAATGCCCAGCCCTGTCTATGCCAGCAAGCAGATCAAAAGCGCCCTGCGCTGCGTCACCGACGCACAATGCCTGGCCGCCAACCCGCAATACCCCTACATGCTCGCCGACCTACACAACCTCTACCCGGAACTGACCCGCGTCGAGCTGGCACGGCGCAGCGCCCAGTTCGGTGACTTAGGCGACGATGTGCCGAGCAAGTTCGACGCCATCGGCTGTGACCTGAAAAGCAGCTTCCAGCTGGTAGAGCCGCGCGATGCAGCCAAGGGCAACGTCGCCCGCGCCATCTTTTATATGCACATCGAGTACGGTCTGCCGATTGTCGGCCAACTGCAGATGTTCAAGCAGTGGCACCAGATGGACCCGCCCGATGGCGAAGAGAAAGCGCGCAACGACAAAATCGCCAGCCTGCAAGGCAACCGTAATCGTTTTATCGACGACCCCAGTCAGGTCGAGTTACTGATCAAGGACTGAGCACCGCGCACAGTCCCATCCAGGCAAGAAATGCGTACAAAAAAAACGCCCCGAACCAGTCGGGGCGTTTTTCATTGCATCAGCACACTCAGCCGTTGAACACGTCATCCACAGACGTCAGCGGGTAATGCTTCGGATATGGCAGAGTCGCCACACCGCTTTCGATCGCGGCCTTAGCCACGGCATCGCAAACCACGTTGATCAGGCGCTTGTCCATCGGCTTCGGAATGATGTACTCACGGCCGAACGACAGCGGCGCGCCACCGTAGGCGTCGCACACGTCCTGCGGTACCGGCAGTTTGGCCAGATCACGCAGGGCTAGGGCCGCAGCGATCTTCATTTCTTCGTTGATGCGCGTGGCGCGCACGTCCAAAGCACCGCGGAAGATGAACGGGAAACCCAACACGTTGTTGACCTGGTTCGGATAATCCGAACGGCCAGTGGCCATGATCACGTCGTCACGGGTGGCGTGGGCCAGCGCTGGACTGATTTCCGGATCCGGGTTGGAGCAGGCGAACACGATTGGATTGGCCGCCATACGCGCCAGATCCTCGGCAGCCAGCAGGTTGGCACCTGACAAACCGACAAATACGTCTGCACCTTCCAGAGCCTCAGCCATGGTGCGCTTGTCGGTTTCGAGGGCAAACACGGCCTTGTACTGATTCAGATCGTCACGACCGGCGTGAATCACGCCTTTGCGATCGCACATGAAGATGTTTTCGATGTTGGCGCCCATGCTGACCAGCAACTTCATGCAGGAAATCGCCGCTGCGCCTGCGCCGAGGCAGACAATTTTGGCTTCTGCAAGGGTCTTACCGACGATTTCCAGAGCGTTCAGCATGCCGGCCGCAGTAACAATGGCGGTGCCGTGCTGGTCATCGTGGAACACCGGAATATCGCACTGCTCGATCAGCGTGCGCTCAATCTCAAAGCATTCTGGCGCCTTGATGTCTTCCAGGTTGATGCCACCGAAGGTGATGGAAATACGACGTACGGTGTCGATAAAAGCTTGCGGGCTCTCCGACTCGACTTCGATATCAAACACGTCGATACCGGCGAAACGCTTGAACAGCACACCCTTACCTTCCATCACTGGCTTGGAGGCCAGCGGGCCAAGGTTACCCAGACCGAGGATGGCCGTACCGTCTGAAATAACTGCGACCAGATTGCCTTTGCCGGTGTACTTGTAAGCCATCTCAGGGTCACGGGCGATTTCCCGCACTGGTTCCGCCACACCCGGACTGTACGCCAGCGCGAGGTCGCGGGCAGTGGCAGTGGGCTTGGTCAGCTCGACACTCAGCTTTCCCGGACGCGGGTTGGCGTGGTATTCGAGAGCGGCAGTTTTCAGATCAGACATGGTGGCATTCCGCTTTGGGGGCTGTGAAACAGACAAGAGGTCGAGGATACGCAAGATGCCCAAGCCTCACAAGACCGTTCCGGCAGCCCAGGTATAAGGCTCTAACGCAAGATTTTCAGCCAGTCACCGGGACGTGGCTCGCCATCAGGATAGAGTCCGTTGAGAAGACGCAGCGTCGCCTCTGGGTCATCCGGCCACTTACTGGTCGCGGCCAGGGCCGTCATTTTATCGCCCGTTTTTGCCTTACGCAGATACAGGCGCAACGGCTGTGCCAGCTTGGCCTCGGCAGCCGCCAGCGGACGGAAACTGTTGATGACCTGCATAAAGTGTTGGTCCTCGCTCTCCAGCGAGCCGCGACCTTTGACGGCAGCAATGAACTGATAGGCGCGAGATTCCTTGTAGATGATCGCCACGCGCTTGGCCGGTGTGCCGGCAATGATCCCGGTATATCCCTGCAAACCACCGCCCTTAAGCGCTTGCTCCTGCACCAGGCGCTGGCCCTTGGCGCGCTGGCGGAGCAACTCCTCAGGACTCGAGTCCGGCTCCGCGGCGCTCACCGTCATGGCGACAAAGGCTTGCTGATCGGCGGTGTGGACAATGACCGCATCCGGGCGATTGAGCAGCGACCAGCCGGCCGGGAAGTCCAGGGCGATGCCCAGCTCGGCATGATAGAAGTGCTGACCGCGGCGTACGCCGGTGGCGGCCGAATCACCGAAAGGCAAGCCCTCGATGTGCTGCAGGAACACCTCGCGATTGACCTCTTGCTTGCCGCCGGCCAGGGCGCGGGCCGGACCGACCACCTCCTGCAAGCGGCGATCATTGTCCGGATGCGTATCGAACACACCGTGGTAGCTGCTCTCGGGCACCGCCTGACCGCGCTTGGCGGCCTGGTCGCGGGCGAACACTTCCTGATTTTTCAGCACCTTGACCACTTCGATCATCGCCTGCGGGTCGTAGCCGCTGCGCGCCAGGTACTGGGCGCCAAGGCCGTCGGCCTCCAGCTCCATGTCCCGACCATAGCCGCTGACCACCGCGGTGCCGAGCACATTGGTGACATCCGCCGCTGCGCTGACGCCGGTGCCGATGGCCACCGCCTGGCCGAGAATGCCCCAGGCCGTCGACTGGCTTTGCTGCTGCACGCTGTGCCGCGCCGTGACATGGCCGACTTCGTGGCCGAGTACCGCGGCCAGCTCGGCCTCGGAGTTGAGGTAGGCCAGCAGGCCGCGGTGGATATAGATGTAGCCGCCGGGCAGGGCGAAGGCGTTGATGTCCGGCGAGTCGACCACGGTGAAGTGGTAATTCAGGTTGCTGCGATGGCTGTTCTTGGCCACCCGCTCGCCAACCTGCTGCACATAGGCCTGCAGCTTCTCGTCGGCGTAGCGCGGGTTCTCCTTGAGAATCTGCTGGTTGTAGCTGTGCCCTAGGGCCAGCTCCTGCTGCTCGCTCATCATCACGAAATCGGTGCGCCCAGTGGCCGGGTTGTGCGCACAACCCGCCAGCAGAGCACAGCCCAGCAGCATCAGGACAACTCGCATACTCATGGCAACTCCTCAAACATGGCCGGATGACTCAAGGGCAGCAGCCAGCGCGCCTGGCCGTTTTTTACGCTGCCACGCTTGGCACGGTCAATCACCCAGCCTCGCGCCTCGATCTGCTGGCCCGGCAAACGTTGCAGCGCCGCCTGATCGAAGCCGGCCAATTGCGCAGGGCTGATACGCAACACCAGCGGCCCGTGCAACTCGATCCACAGGCCACCACGATTGCGTTGCACGCGCTCAACCCGGCCACGCAACACGGCGAAACCTGAGTTGCGCAGCTGTTCGGGCGTCAGGACTGGCGACTTTTTCCACAGGCCCTGACGGGCTTGACGCGCCTGCTGCTCAGCAACGCGCTGGCAAGCGACCTGGGCGGTATTGGGGGGGATGGCCACCAGATAGCCCAGGCCTTCGGCCAACAACTGAGCTTCCAGATTCTGCCCGCGGGCGTCGTAGGCGTGGGCCAGGGTGCGACCGTAATGGTCCTTGGCCTGACTGCCGAGCTGCAAACCCACGCGCCCGTCATTGGCCGCCACCAGCGCCTGCAACCGGCGTTGGGCCTGCACCGCGAAGGGCTCGACCGGGCGGCCGTGATGGCCCAGCTCCGGCGTGTTGACGCCGATCAGGCGCACATTGCGGCCATCCTGCAGGCGCAGGGTATCGCCATCTAGCACCTTGCTGACCCGCACCTGCGTAAGCGTGCCCGGCACCAGGCACGCGGCTGGCGCCGCCAAGGTGACCAGCAGGCAAACAAAAAAGGCGCCCACAAGGGACGCCTTTTTCAGTAGTGCGGTACAACCCATGGGGGCTGCCGTCACTGCGCGCAAGCTTACTGCTTGGCGCCGAACATGCCGAAACGCTGCTTGAAGCGATCAACACGGCCGCCGGTGTCGAGCATCTTCTGCTTACCGGTGTAGAACGGGTGGCACTCGGAGCACACGTCGAGGCTCAGTGGCTTGCACAGAGTCGAACGGGTCTTGATCACGTTGCCGCAGCTGCAGGTTGCGTCGATAGCGTCGTATTGCGGGTGGATTTCAGCTTTCATGGTACATCCTCGGGTTATGTGTGCCGCCACCCGACCCCTGTCGAGTACCGCACGGAAATAGGCCGCGGATGATACCAGAGCAGCAGGTCGATGCAAGCGCCCCCGGCGCGCCTGGCGACGCACGGCCGTGCTAGGATCGCCGGGCCATTTTCGGAGCCCGCTGTGCCTGCCACCATCCTGCGCCTTGCCTTGCCTTCACCGCTGCGCCGCCTGTTCGACTACGCGGTGCCGGCCGACCTGCAACACATCGCCTGGCAACCGGGCATGCGCCTGCGGGTGCCGTTTGGCCGCCGCGAGATCATCGGCATTCTGGTGGAGGTCAGCCAGCACAGCGAGGTTCCGGCCGACAAGCTCAAGCCCGCCCAAGCCCTGCTCGACGCCCAGAGCCCGCTGCCGCCGGCGCTGTTCAAGCTGTGCCTGTGGACCGCCCAGTATTACCAGCACAGCCTCGGCGACACCCTGAGCTGGGCCTTGCCTGTGCTACTGCGCCAGGGCGAACCGGCTGAAGCGCGCCAGGAGCGCTTCTGGCAGATCGCTGCTGGCGCCCAGATGGACGACCCGCGGATCGCCCGCGCACCGCGTCAGCGCGAGGCCCTGCAAACCCTGGCCCAGCACCCCCACGGCGTACCGCACCGGCTGCTCAGCCAATTGCAGCTAAACAAGGACAGCCTCGACCTGCTGCTGGAAAAAGCCCTAGTCACCTGCGAGGCACGCCGCCATCCGCTCGCGGCGCGCCACCTGAACTGGCTGGCGCAGCCGGAACTGCCGCTCAACCCCGAACAGCAAAGCGCTGTCTCGGCGATTCAATCGGCGGGCGGCCACTTCAATGCCTTTCTGCTGGCCGGCGTCACCGGCAGCGGCAAGACCGAGGTCTACCTACAGCTGATCCACCAGACCCTGGCAGCCGGCAAGCAGGCGCTGGTGCTGATCCCGGAGATCAACCTCGGTCCTCAGACCCTGGCGCGCTTCGAGCAGCGCTTCAATGCGCGGATCGCCCTGCTGCACTCCAACGTTAACGACCGCGAACGCCTGGATGCTTGGCTGGCCGCCCGCGACGGCGAGGCCGACATCATCATCGGCACCCGTTCGGCGCTGTTCACGCCGATGCTCAAGCCCGGCCTGATCATCATCGACGAGGAGCACGACGCCTCCTATAAACAGCAGGAAGGCCTGCGCTACCACGCCCGCGATCTGGCCCTGGTGCGCGCCCGTCAGG
>NKIE01000893.1 GCA_002256055.1 Pseudomonas sp. PGPPP3
AAGAAAGGCCTATATCGGCTACACCGCGACGCCATTTGCGAACATCTATATCCATGAACAAGGGGAAACCACCAAGGAAGGACCAGACCTGTTCCCGGCAGCATTCATCACAAACCTCTCAGCCCCATCCAGTTATGTAGGTCCATCAAGAGTCTTCGGGCTGGCTAGCGAAAATGGACGACTCGGTGCACTCGATCTGATTCGCCTGGTCACTGACCAATGCTCGGAAGATGGCAAGAGTGGCTGGATGCCTGTTAGCCACAAAAGCAGTCATACGCCATCGGACAACATGCCGCCTTCGCTGATCGAGGCAATACAGGCATTCATCCTGGCATGCACAATTCGACAACTGCGTGGTCAGGGAGCAGAGCACAGCTCCATGCTGGTGCACGTCACGCGCTTCAACCTCGTTCAGCAACACGTACACGGGCAGGTCCGGGATTACGTCATGCATCTGAAGCAGCGCCTCAGACGACGCATTGATCATGAGAGCGTTCTATCCGAACTGCGCAACCTTTGGAGCCGTGACGACCTGTCAACGCG
>NKIE01000087.1 GCA_002256055.1 Pseudomonas sp. PGPPP3
CCAGGTTGAAGCGCTCAAGCGTCTGCGCGAGATCATGGAGAAGAATGGCCTGTCTGGCGAGTCGCTGTTCCAGTAAGCGCTGCGTCGTGACTGTCTGGCTTTTGAGTGAAGCCAACAGTTCGATAACAAAAATGCCCGTATCTCTGGACGCGGGCATTTTTGTTTGTGCAGGGCGGGTTGCTGAAAATCAGGCGATAGCGGCGATTTGACGAGCAGGCTTGTAAGTCATAGCTTACAAAGTGCGTAGGTGATCGCCGTGTCGGGGACTTGGCGTATGCCGTTTTGTGATCTTAAGTTGTTGAAATGTATGGATTAAATAATTAAGCCAGGGTCCTGCGGTAGCTCCTGTAAGGGCTTGTTGTCATTCCGTAAGTGGCTAATATCTCACCTGTGCCGACGGACAGGCACAGGCTGACAAGGATGACGGCCAGGACATCGCGGGATGCGACTCATCAGGATGATGAAGTGGGAAACAAAGGGACTAGGGACAAAAAAGTGGGCGGGTAATCCCCGTCCCTTTTTTTGCCTGCAAGAAAGCAAAAGGCCCGCACATGGCGGGCCTTTTGGCAGTTACACAGGTGCGATTAACGCTCCAGGTGCTGCAGCTTGTCTTTTACGCCATCCCATTCTTCTGCATCCGGCAGGGATTCTTTCTTCTCGGTGATGTTCGGCCAGACTTCGGCCAGATCACGGTTCAGCTCAATAAACTCTTGCTGGTCTTCCGGCACCTCGTCTTCAGAGAAGATCGCTTGCGCCGGGCATTCTGGTTCGCACAGGGCGCAATCGATGCACTCGTCCGGGTGAATGACCAAGAAGTTCGGACCTTCGTAGAAGCAGTCCACCGGACAGACTTCCACACAGTCGGTGTATTTACACTTGATGCAGTTGTCGACGACGACGAAGGTCATTTCTAGGTTTCTCCTCAGGCGACGGCCGTGGAGCCCAACGGTGTTGGAACTCTCTGGCTCGGCAAGTTGATGGCCCGCGGCTCCAGGCTAATAGGCCGGGGCATCTTAAAAGTGCGCGCGATTCTAACAGCTTGCTGGCGCTAGCGTTAGACCCGTGTCTTCCAGCTATATAGCAGCTCCAACGCGCGACGCGGGGTCATATCATCCGGATTGATCTTGGCCAATTCCTCCAGGATAGGGTGTGGCAGCGTGGCGAACAGGTCATTTTGCAGCGGCGCGGCGGGTTTGCCGGGCTCGCTGCGGGGGATTTCATGGGGCAGGCTGGTGGTTTCCAGGCGCGCCAGATGCTCGCGCGCACGGGCAATCACCGGCGTTGGTACGCCTGCCAGTTGCGCCACAGCCAGGCCGTAGCTCTGGCTGGCAGGCCCAGGCAGTACGTGGTGAAGGAACACGATGCGCTCGTTATGCTCGGTGGCGTTGAGGTGCACGTTGGCCACCAGCGGCTCGCTTTCCGGCAGCACCGTCAGTTCAAAGTAATGGGTGGCGAACAGCGTGTAGGCGCGCAGGCCGGCCAGGCATTCGGCCGCCGACCAGGCCAGCGACAGGCCGTCAAAGGTGCTGGTGCCGCGGCCCACTTCGTCCATCAGCACCAGGCTGCGGTCGCTGGCGTTGTGCAGGATGTTGGCTGTTTCGCTCATCTCCACCATAAAGGTCGAACGTCCGCCGGCCAGGTCGTCGCTGGAGCCGATGCGGGTGAATATGCGGTCCACCAGCGACAGCTCGCAGCTAGCGGCGGGGACGAAACTGCCGATATGGGCCAGCAGCACAATCAGTGCGGTCTGGCGCATGTAGGTGGATTTACCGCCCATGTTCGGGCCGGTAATGATCAGCATGCGCGTGGCGTCATCAAGGTTCAGGTCGTTGGCCACGAACGGCGTGCTCAGCACCTGCTCGACCACCGGGTGGCGGCCCTGGCTGATGCGCATGCACGGCTCATCGGTAAAGCGCGGGCGGTTGAGGTCGAGGGTCAGGGCGCGTTCGCCGAGGTTGCTCAGCACATCCAACTCGGCCAGGGCCGCGGCGCTGTCCTGCAGGTCGGCCAGATGACCGATCAGGTGCTCCAGCAACTCGTCGTAGAGCAGCTTTTCCCGCGCCAGGGCGCGGCTCTTGGCTGATAGCGCCTTGTCTTCGAACTCTTTCAGCTCCGGGGTGATAAAGCGCTCGGCGCCCTTCAGGGTTTGCCGGCGAATGTAGTCAACTGGCGCCGATTCGGCCTGCTTGCTTGGCAGTTCGATGAAATAGCCGTGCACGCGGTTGTAGCCGACCTTGAGGTTGGCCAGGCCGGTGCGGGCCTTCTCGCGGATCTCCAGGTCCATCAAATATTGCCCGGCGTTCTCGCTGAGCGATTGCAGCTCGTCCAGTTCGGCGTCGTAACCGGTTTTCAGTACGCCGCCGTCGCGGATTACCGCCGGCGGGTTGTCGATAATGGCGCGGGCCAGCAACTCGGCTAGCTCCGGGTAGGTGCGAATGCTTTGGGCCAAGGCGCCAAGGTGCGGTGCTTCGAGGAGGGTCATCGCCTGCTGCAGTTCCGGCAGGGCGGCGAGGGCATCACGCAGGCGCGCCAGGTCACGCGGGCGCGCATTGCGCAGGCCGATACGGGCGAGGATGCGCTCCAGGTCGCCGATTTCCTTCAGTTGTGGCTGCAGGTTCTCGAAGCGGTAGCGCTCCAGCAGGCAGGCGATGGATTCCTGCCGGGCTTCCAGCACTGAGCGATCGCGCAGTGGGCGATTCAGCCAGCGTGACAGCAGGCGTGAGCCCATGGCTGTCTGGCAGCGATCTACCACCGATTGCAGGGTGTTCTCGCGGCCGCCGGCCAGGTTGACGTCCAGTTCCAGGTTGCGGCGGCTGGCGCCATCGAGGATCACCGTGTCATCCAGGCGCTCGTGACGCAGGCTGCGCAGGTGCGGCAGGGCGGTGCGCTGGGTGTCCTTGGCGTAGGCCAGCAGGCAGCCAGCGGCGCCGATGGCCAGGGTCAGGTTCTCGCAGCCAAAGCCTTTCAGGTCTTGGGTGGCGAACTGCTGACACAGGCTCTTGAAGGCTGAGTCGCGCTCGAAATCCCACGGTGCACGGCGGCGCACGCCACGGCGTTTCTCCGCCGGCAAGCCCTGGGGCCAGTCATCGGGGATCAGCAGCTCAACTGGGTTGAGGCGTTCGAGTTCGGCCAGCAGGTTCTCCCAGCCGGGGATTTCCAGCACGCTGAAGCTGCCGCTGGTGATGTCCAGCACCGCCAGGCCAAACAGGCGCTCGTCGCCCAGCACCGCCGCCAGCAGGTTGTCGCGGCGCTCATCCAGCAGCGCCTCATCGCTGACCGTACCAGGAGTGATGATGCGCACCACCTGGCGCTCCACCGGGCCCTTGCTGGTGGCCGGGTCGCCGACTTGTTCGCAGATCACCACCGATTCGCCGAGCTTGACCAGCTTGGCCAGATAACCCTCGGCGGCGTGGTAGGGAATCCCGCACATGGGGATCGCCTGGCCCGCCGACTGGCCGCGGGCGGTCAGGGTGATGTCCAGTAACTTGGCGGCTTTCTTCGCGTCTTCGTAGAAGATTTCGTAGAAATCGCCCATGCGATAGAACATCAACTGGTCGAGGTGCTGATTTTTCAGCCGCCAGTACTGCTGCATCATCGGGGTGTGGGCGGACAGGTCGGCAATGTTTTTAGTCATCGGAGGCTTATGGCTAGGCGTTGAATTTTTTGGCGGCGAAATTGGCCCGCGGCGTGTGCTGTTGTGCCGCTGCGGCCCATCTGCTTGGCGATGTCGGCAAGGTTACCACGGGGCGTTGGCTGCTCGCAGGCGTGGGGCTGTTGTCGCTCACTTGTGAGTGCCGTGCCTATGCTCGCTGGCGTACAGACAGCCAGTACAGGCGGAGGAGAATGAGGGTTCCTCCCCGGTAGTCGTTAACTGCAATGCCGGGGATTTTTGTAAGGCTTGTGCACTGGAGTGCCTGCTATGACCCGTACCAAACTGATTTTCACCGGCATCCTGTTCGCCACTGTCGGCCTGACGGGTTGCGCCAACTGGTCCCATCAGGAAAAAGGCACGGCTGCCGGCGCAGTGGTTGGCGGCGTGGCGGGGCAATTGTTGTGCGGCGGGGTGTTGTGCGCCGGCGTCGGTGCGGCCGTGGGTGGCGTGATTGGGCACGAGGTCAGCAAACCGTAAGCGTGAAAGCCGCAAAGCGCTCCTACGCGATGCGGTTATCCAGGTTGCAGGCTGCCATTGCGCGCGAACGAGCGTACTTCCGGTTGCAGGCTGCTCAGCGTTGGCTCTCAGGCGGTTTTTTGCTGACTACTGAGGCTGCTAAACCAGTTCAGCGCTTCGTTCCACAGCGGCTGTGAGCTGCTGCGGAAGTAGCCCATGTGGCCGACCGCGCCGAGCCCTTCGGCGTGGGAGTCGATGGTGCGTGGTTGATAGGGCGCGTTGCAGTAGTGGGCCATAAAGGCGTCACGCGAGGCGGGCGGTGCCCATAGGTCGTCCAGGGTATTAGCCGCGATGATCGGCGTGCGCACGCTGGCGAAGCGCTCGGCCATGCCGACTTGCTCGGGATCATCGAAGAAGTAGCGGGGGAATCGGCACCAACGCTTCCATTGCTGATACACCCCCAGCGGTAAGTCCTCGCCCATGCCCAGCTTGCTCCAGGCCAGGTAACCCTTGCTCCGAACGATCAGTGGCCCGATCAGGTTCCACATCAGCTGCACGCGCAGCCGCTCTAGCCGTGGCATCCAACCGTGCCAGCCAGCGCCGGTACCGAACGTGAAGAATCCCGCGACCCGCTCATGCCCCGGCAACAGGCCAAAGGCATGCCCGCCGAAGGAGTGGCCGACCATGTAAGTGGGCAGGTCGGGCTGGTGCAGGTGGTCGAGGGCGGCGGCCAGGTCATGCCAGGCCCAGTCCATGTATTGCATCTGCAAACCCCGCAAGCTGCCTTGCTTGGACTGGCCAATGCCGCGGTAATCCACGCTCAAGGTGGTGAAGCCACGCTGCGCAGCGTACTCGGCAAAGCGCCGGTAGAAGCCTTGGGGCACGCCGGTGGCGCCGCCAATCAGCAGGCGCGCTTGCGGCTGCGGTGCGTGATAGAGGGTGGCGCGCAACGGATAACCGTCGCCGGCGGTGAGGTTCAGCTCTTCACGGTGGATCGTTGGTTCAGGCTTCATGGCGGTTCTCCCGCGGGTAATGGCGCAGCAGTTCAAACAGCGCGTCAGTGGCGCGCACCAGCGGTTCCCGGCTGCCGGCCACACGGGCTTGCAGCAGGCCACCTTCGTAAAGGGAGACAAACAGGTTGGCGAAATTTTCCGCCGCCTCGGCGGCATAGCCGACGCGCGTTAGCTGAGCAGTCAGGGCTGTGCGCAGGCGGGTAAAGCAAGCGGCCAGGGCTGCACGAATTTCCACATCTTCGGGGCTGCTTTCCAGGGCCACCGTGGCCAATGGGCAACCGCGTTCGAACTGGCTGCTTTCCAGCTGCTGCAAGGTGCTGCTCAGCCAGCGCTGCATGGCGTCCAGCGGCTCCGGGTGGCGCGCAAATAAATGGGCGAAGAAGGCGTCGATGCCGCTGCCGATCTGTTCGATAGCAGCCACCGCCAGCTCGGTCTTGCCGCCGGGGAAGTGGTGATAAAGGCTGCCTTTGGGCGCTTGCGCGTTCGCCAGCAGCTCAGTCAGGCCAACGCCATGCAAGCCCTTGCGTTGCAGGGCGTCGGCCATGGCGGCGATCAGCTTGTCGCGGGTCGTGAGTGTGCTCATGGCTGGATTATATAGACCGGTCGGTCTAGCGTGAAAGCAGGCATAGCCGTCAAGTTACAAGGCAAATCTGCCAGTTGAGTGCGCCCATGTCGCGCCAACGACCCGCTGAACTGAGCGAGGCAGGGTGGCTCAGCCTTGCGCAGGTGGTGCGTCACAGCAACGATAACGTCGCTGTGCGCTGGGTTCGGCTATGATGCGCGACCGCAAAATTCGCGGCTCAATCAGCAGGCCGCTATGTCCGTTAATGCCCTCTACACCGACCTGTCTGATTACTACGACCTGATGTGTGCCGATATCGACTATCAGGCGCAAAGTCACTGTGTCCACAGACTGCAGCAACTGTTTGGCAACGGCGGTACTCGTCACCTGGATTTGGCCTGCGGTACGGGGCCCCATGTGCGCCATTTCAGCGATGCTGGCTACTGCAGCAGTGGGCTGGATATCAATCAGCCGATGCTGGATAAAGCCGCCATGCGCTGCCCGCAGGCGCACTTCGCGTTGCAGGACATGTGCGCTTTCACCGCAAGTGAGCCGCAGGACCTGATCACCTGCTTTCTCTATTCCATCCATTACAGCGGCGGCATTGAACGGCTAAAGGCCTGCATTGCCAGCGTGCATGCGGCGCTCGAGGTCGATGGCCTGTTCTGCTTTAACGGAGTCGATAAAGGCAAGATCGATAACCGCCTGTTTGCCGCGCACAGCGTCGAAAATGATGACGGCCACTTCACCTTCAGTTCTGGCTGGAGTTACGCCGGCGAGGGCGAGCAGCAGGCGTTGCGGCTGCGGATTGAAAAGACTACAGCCGGGCAAACCGAGGTGTGGAACGACGAACACCCGATGGTGGCCGTGAGCTTTGTCGAGTTACAGGCGCTGTTGCAGCCGTACTTTGCGGTGCATGTGCTGGAGCATGATTACGAGAAGCTCATGCCGTGGGACGGGGCGTCGGGCAATGCCCTGTTTGCCTGCGTGAAGATTTAGCGCGTAGCGAGCTGGGTGGTAAACCGCACAGCGTTTTCCACCCAGTTCGGGCTCAGCAACCCTCAGCGCATCAGTCACTCGCCCCGCACCTGTCTGGCGCCAGGGTTTAGTTCGCCGCCAGGTGCTAGCTGTTAAAGCGCGCCACCAACGCGTGCAGGGCAACGGCGGTGTCTTCCAGTTCGCCGCCGATCTGTGAGGACTGCACCGCCAGCGTGGCGTTGTTATCGGACACATGGGCGATGTTGGTGATCTGCCGGGAAATATCCTCGGCCACATGGGCCTGTTCTTCCGTGGCCGCCGCCATTTGCTGACTCATCTGATGGATGCGCTCCACCGCGGTATTGATGCCATCCAAGGCGGTTTGCGTGGCGATCACCTGATCCACTCCCGAGCGGGCTTCGCTGCTGCCCTGGCGGGCAATCAGCACGGCTTGGTTGGCGACTTGTTGCAGGGAGGCAATGATCTCCTGAATCGATTGGGTCGACTCCTGGGTCTTCGAGGCCAGAGCGCGCACCTCATCGGCCACCACCGCGAAGCCACGGCCTTGTTGCCCGGCGCGCGCGGCTTCAATGGCCGCATTCAGGGCCAGTAAGTTGGTCTGGTCGGCGATGGCGCGAATCATATTGGCGGCCACCTGGATCGATTGGGTTTCCTTGGCCAGGCCTTCGACCGAGCCGCTGATGTTGTCCACGGTATTGGCCAGGGTTTCGATCACCAGGCGGGTTTTGCCGACTTCCTCGGCGCCGACCCGAGCCAGGTGATGCACACCGTCAGCTTCCTTGGCGGTTTGGTGAATGTGCACCGAGACTTCGGAAATCGACGCGGCCATTTCGGTCATGGCGGTGGCCACCATATCGGCCTCACCGCGTTGCTGCTCCAGCGCCACCTCTGATTGCTCGGCCAGGTGGCGACTGCTCGAGGCCATGCTGGTTGCCTGGCTGGCGTAATCACCGAGGCGACTGAGGGCGGTGCGAATTTTCGCCCCTTCACTGATCAGCATCATCTGCAACTGCGCTGCGGGGCCGCGCTCGTCGGTATAGGTGCGGGCGATCAACGAGCTGTCAAAACTGTTCGCGGCAATCCCGGCGACGCGGCCCAGGGTGGCTTTCAGTTGCGCGTTCGCGTGGGCTTTCAGGGCGAAAAACAACGCCGTGCTGCTGGCCACGCTGAGCCAGAAATTACCCTGATAAATACACGCAGCCGCCACGCCGCTGGCCAGCAGTGCGGGCAGGCTCTGCTGCAGCAGGGCGGTCAGGCGTTCAGCCACGGGCGTGGCCGGCGCGCCGGCTTTTAACTGCGCATACAGCGTGATGGCGCGTTCCACTTGCTGGCGATCGGGTTTGACCCGTACCGACTCGTAGCCACTGACCCGACCATTGATAAAAATCGGCGTGACGTAGGCGTTCACCCAGTAGTGATCGCCGTTGCTGCGGCGATTTTTGACGATGCCCATCCAGCTCTTACCTTTGAGCAGGTAAGACCACATGTGCGTGTACACGGACTCGGGCATGTCGGGGTGGCGAACAATGTTGTGTGCGCTGCCCAGCAGGGCCTCACGATTGAAGCCGCTCACGGCGACAAATTCATCGTTGCAGTAGGTGATGTTGCCTTTGAGGTCGGTGGCTGAAATAAGACGTTGTTCCGCAGGGAAGGAGAACTCCCTCTGCGTCACGGGTAGGTTGGTTTTCAGGGTGTAGCCTCGCAAAGCAGATAAAGTCTAATTTTTAGTGTAATTGATTGAATTATATAGAGAAGTTGACGGTAAAAAGCGTCTTTCATGGCGACTAAAGTCGTAGTGGTGGTGCTATTGGCGGGGCATTGTGTAACCGCAGGTTTAGTGCGGTGGCCTCCAGCAAGAGGCATTGTTCTGGCGTGGTTTTGGGGCGGTGAGTTGGTGTTGGCTTTGCAGGATGGGGTGGGCAGCGGGGCCGGAACGGCAGTGGGTGCTGTGCTCGGGCGCGAGGGCCGCAAGCCGAAAAATAAGCTGAGTGATGCCGGGGGTTGCTGTTGATTGCTTAAAGACCACGCTCCGGTGTGATCGGGAGCGTGGTCTCTTTTCTCTACTGCGCGTTAGCGCGCCAGTTCGGTTTCCGATACGCCTTTGCGGCCTTCGGAGTCGGACACTTGCTCTAGATTGGCCCCACCAACAAATACACCCATCTTGATGTACTGGCGAACAAAGAGGTTTTTGCCCGCTTCGGCCGTCAGGTTGAGGGTGTTGTCGCCGAACTCGGATTCGGTAGCCAGCACATGAGCGCCTGGGCTGATCTCGCGATA
>NKIE01000088.1:0-6817 GCA_002256055.1 Pseudomonas sp. PGPPP3
AACGGTTGCCCCATGTTTGTGGCCACCTCTACGCCTCGCCCCACCCCTGAGCCCGTTGCCGAACCCCAGGATGAAGTGATTGTCCTCAGTGATCTGGGCAAGGTGCTATTTGCCTTCAATTCAGCCGAGCTGACGCCGGATGCCAGGGAGTTGCTGGCCGGTATCAGTCCGCGCCTGGTCGATGGCTCGGTGCTGGAGGTGATGGTCAAGGGGCACACCGACAGCGTTGGCGGGGATGCTTATAACGACAAGCTGTCATTGCGCCGGGCGGAGAGTGTGGCCGCCTATCTGGTCAGTCAGGGGGTAGCCGCCGATAAGGTGAAAACCGCCGGGCTGGGTGAAAGCCAGCCGTTGGCCGACAACGCTACTGATGAGGGGCGTGCGCAAAATCGCCGAGTGGAGATTTTCGTCGACCGTTAACGGCGAGTGCACAACGCACAACGGGGGCCTTTTGGCCCCCGCATTTTTTTACAGATATGTTCAACGGATCAGTTGGTGTCGCATGGACTCGTAGTCAAAAAACAGGTCGAGCTGCGGCGATGGCCGTCAAGGCCAAGCCCAGCAGCAGGTTGTAGCCCACTAGCTGGCGAATGCGGCCCAAGGCGATACCGCCGGCCGGCCAGTCCTGGGCGGCGATAGCTTGGCGCAAGGGCGGCAGTTGCAGCAGTTGCACCCGCAGAAACAGCGCCAGCATGGCGATATACAGGCCCATCATGATCTGCACATATTTGGGGGCGCCGGCAAAACCGCCAAAACGCAGGTGCAGCAGGCCGACGCCGCTGACGGGCAACAGCACGACGGCCAGCCAGACCCAGAGGAAGAACCTGCGTAACACCTCGGCCCACAAGGTCAGCCGTGCCGGCGCCTCCAGGCTACTAACGGCGGCGGGCCGCAGGATCATCCAGGCGAAGAACATGCCACCCACCCAGATCAGGGCAGCGAGGGTGTGCAGGGCGTAGATCAGTGCGTCGGGTGTCATGGCTAATCTCCAGTCGGCGGTAAGTGAAACGCGCGCTATCATAGACCACTGAAAATTTATCCAGCCTTTTTCCCGTCGCAGATCCCCATGCTCAGTACTGAACTCAAATCCCAGATTCAGGGCGCCTACTCGCACTTTCTCGAAGCCAAAGGCCTCAAAGCTCGTTATGGCCAGCGCCTGATGATCGCCGAGATTGCCAAGGCCTTGGGCGGTATCAGTACCGATGAGGAGAACCAACGTAGCGGTGATCCGGCCGTGGTAGCGGTGGAAGCCGGCACGGGCACGGGCAAAACCGTGGCCTATAGCCTGGCCACTATTCCGCTGGCCAAAGCTGCCGGCAAGCGCCTGGTGATTGCCACCGCAACGGTCGCCCTGCAAGAGCAGATCGTGCACAAGGACCTGCCTGACCTGCTGCGTAACAGTGGCCTCAATTTCAGTTTTGCCCTGGCCAAAGGGCGTGGTCGCTATTTGTGTTTGTCCAAGCTGGACATGCTCTTGCAAGAGGGTGAGTCCCAAAGCGCCACGGCCCAGCTGTTTGCCGAGGAAGGCTTCAAGATCGACGTCGATGAGCGCAGCCAGAAATTGTTCGGGCAGATGGTCGAGAAGCTCGCCGGCAACCGCTGGGACGGCGACCGTGACAGCTGGCCAGAGGCCCTGGAAGACCCCGACTGGGCACGCCTGACCACCGATCATAGCCAGTGCACTAACCGCCATTGTCCGAACTTTCAGCAGTGCGCTTTCTACAAGGCCCGTGAAGGCATGAGCAAGGTCGATGTGATCGTCACCAACCACGACATGGTGTTGGCCGATCTGGCTCTGGGGGGCGGCGCAGTGCTGCCCAATCCACGCGACACCCTTTATGTGTTTGACGAAGGTCATCACCTGCCGGACAAGGCCATCGGCCATTTCGCCCATTACACCCGGCTGCGCGCCACGGCGGACTGGCTGGAGTTGACGGCAAAAAATCTGAGCAAGCTGCTGGCGCAGAATCCGTTACCGGGCGACCTCGGTCGCCTGATTGAACAGGTGCCGGAGCTGGCGCGAGACATCAAGGCGCAGCAGCAATTCATGTTTAGCGCCTGTGAGCAGTTGGCGGACTTTCGTGCCGGTGAAGACTCCCAGGGCCGCGAGCGCCCGCAACACCGCTTTGTCGGCGGCGTGGTGCCGGAGCATCTACTGGAAATGGGTGTCGAGCTGAAAAAAGGCTTTGCCCGCCTCAATGACCTGTTTACCCGCCTGACCGAGCTGCTCAAGCAGGCGATGGATGGCGAGGTCAGCATTGGGATTGCCAGTCACCAGGCCGAAGAGTGGTACCCGCTGTTCGGCAGTTTGCTGGCGCGGGCCCAGGGCAATTGGGAATTATGGACCGCCTTTACCAGTGATGATCCCGAAGACAGCCCGCCGATGGCGCGCTGGTTGAGTCTGGCCGAGAGCGGTGCGCTGTTCGATATCGAGGTCAATGCCAGCCCGATTCTGGCGGCGGAAACCCTGCGCCGTAACCTGTGGAATGTCGCCTATGGCGCGGTGGTGACCTCGGCCACTCTGACCGCGTTGGGCACTTTCGACCGTTTCCGCATGCGTGCGGGCTTGCCTCGCGTGGCGGTCACGGCCATTGCGCCCAGTCCGTTTTTGCATGCCGATGCCGGCGTGCTGCGAGTACCGGACCTGCGCGCCGACCCCCGTGATGCCGTGGCCCATACGGCGGCGATCATCCGCGAACTGCCGACACTGGTTGAAGGTTCGCGCGGCACCCTGGTGCTGTTCTCGTCACGCAAGCAGATGCAGGAGGTCTTTGATGGCCTTGAGCGTGAGTGGCGCAAGCGCGTGTTTATCCAGGGCAACCTGTCTAAGCAGGAAACCCTCAACAAGCACAAAGCGAGGGTCGATAGCGGTGAGGCCAGCGTGCTGTTCGGGTTGGCCAGTTTTGCCGAAGGGGTGGATTTACCAGGTGCCTACTGCGAGCACGTGGTGATCGCCAAGATCCCCTTTGCGGTTCCCGATGATCCGGTGGAGGCCGCGCTGGCTGAGTGGATTGAAGCCCGTGGCGGCAACCCCTTTATGGAGATTGCCGTGCCGGATGCTTCGTTGCGTTTGGTTCAGGCCTGCGGGCGCTTGCTGCGCACCGAGGAGGACCGCGGCACCATTACCTTGCTGGACCGGCGGGTTGTGACCCAGCGTTACGGTAAGGCGATCCTCAATGCCTTACCGCCATTTCGCCGGATCATCGACTAGGTATTAGCTGAGCAGTTCGGCAAAGGCTTTGTCAGCTTCCAGAGAGGCTTCCAGGTCAGCGAACAGTTTGTCGCGATCAATGCCTTCAAACAGTGGGCCGTTGAGGGCTTCTTTGGCTTCATCACTGACGCCACCATGGGCGCGTACGGTTTCGGCAATATGCACGGCTTGAGCGATCAGGCGTGGCAGCGGCATATCTGCAGGCGCCTGGTTGGGCTTGGCCTGGTAGGCGATGGCGTCTTGCATGATTTTGGGTAGCTGCCAGCGCCGGGCAAGCTCCGCCCCCACCTCGGGAAAGCCAAAGCCCAGTTGCAGGGTTTCCAGCGCGACGCGCTGGGCTGCGTCAGTTTTGCCGCTGCGGTTCAGTTGCGCTGCCAGCTCCGGTGCGCCGGTCTGGATCAGCAGTTCGCCGATGTTATGCATCATCCCGCAGGTAAAGGCGGTCTCCACGGCTTCGCCGAGCTGTTTGGCTAGCAGTCGGCAGATGCCGGCAACCTGGAAGGTATGAATCCAGAACGCTTTGAGATCAAAGCCCGAGTCGGTCTTGAAGGCGCCGGTCACTGCCGACGCCAGTACCAGGGTGCGCAGGGTATTGAAGCCCAGGCGCATGGCCGCATCTTCCACGCTGGTGGCTTCACGGGCGCCGCGAAAGCGCGCGGAGTTAGCCAGGCGCAGAACTTTTGCCGCGATCACCGGGTCCATGGCTATGTTGCGTGCCACGCTGTCGACGCTGCTGTTGGGATTGTCAAATTGCAGGATCAGCTCCTGCGCCACCTTGGGGATGCTAGGCAGGCTGTGTAGCTGGTTAAAGAGTGTGTTGAGTTCCATGCATTGATCTCTTTTCAGTGACGGATGAGGAAAACATAGTCAGTCATAAAGGTTTCTGCTGTGAGAATTTTTCTACACCTATTCGCTGACAGACAAATGTCGTCTGTGTGCCGCACAATGCCGTTATTGACGGGCTGCTTGCAATTGCTCTGCCCGATTGCCAAACAGGAGAAAGTCGTAATGCCGTTGTTTTCCCTACGCCCGTTGACCGTGTTTTGTGTTGCGGCTGTGTGTGGTGTGTCCCCTGTCATGGCGGCCGCGCCGCAAACGCTCTACAACTTTGTTAAACCCATGGATGTGGTTCAAGTGACCACTCAGGACGCCACGCTACCGAGTCTGACGGCTGAGGTGGGGGCAGGGGACGAAATCCTCCGGCGTGTGACCTTCAACCCGGCGCAGCAGCCAAGCCTGCGCTTAACGCCGCAAAGCGGCAGCTGGGACTGGTCCACGGCTGGCGCTATGAGTCTGCGGGTGCAAAACGCCATGGATTGGGCGTTGACCCTGGATGTACAGATCGAAAGTGCCGATGGCAAGGTGCTGAACAGCCGTATCGACCTGCCAGCAGGGCCAGCGCAGACCTTGCTGGTGCCGCTACAGGTGACATCGCCCCTGGCTCAGGGCATGCGCGCCGGGCCGCCGATGCCCTGGAATTACGAGGGGCGTAGCGTGTTGCTGGCCAGCACGGGGACTGGCGAGCTGCAGACCAGTCAGGTCGTGGCGGTCAAGCTGTCGCTGAATCAGCCCAATGCGGCGCAAAGTATTTTGCTCGGTCGATTTGGTGTGCAGGATGTAGCTCCGGTGCAGCAAGCGGCCTACGCCGCTATCGTCGATGCCTATGGTCAGTTCAGTCGCGGTCAGTGGCCGGAAAAGATCAGCAGCGATGCTCAGCTCAAGACAGCCGCCGGCAAGGAGCAGGAGCAACTCAAGGTGTGGCTGGCACAAGACAGTCAGCGGGATCGCTTCGGTGGCTTGCTGCAGGGCCCGAGTTTCGATGCCAGCGGCTTTTTCCGCAGCGAGAAGCGTGATGGTCGTTGGTATCTGGTCACCCCAGAAGGCCATCCGTTCTACTCCCTAGGGGTCAACACGGTAACGGCCAACAATAGCCAGACCTACGTCGAGGGCCGTGAGTCGATGTTTGCCGCCTTGCCCAAAGAAGGCGAGGCCCTAGCCAAGTACTTCGGCACGGCGGACAACCGCAGTGGCACGGGCGCGGCCAAAGGGCGAGCCTTTGACCATGGGCGCTGGTTCGACTTCTATGGCGCCAACTTGGAGCGCAGCTATGGCCCGCAGGCGTCCGAGCGCTGGGTTGGGCATACTCTCGACCGCTTGCAGGCCTGGGGTTTCAACACCATTGGCAACTGGAGCGAGCCGGCGTTGACCGCCGCCCAGCGTGTGCCTTACAGCCTGCCGCTGTTGATTCGCGGTGACTACGCCACCATCAGCACCGGCCTGGACTGGTGGGGCGGCATGCCCGATCCGTTTGACCCACGCTTTGCCATGGCCACCGAGCGTGCGGTGGCAATTGCCACCCGCGATCACCGTGATGACCCCTGGTTGCTCGGCTATTTTGCCGATAACGAACTGGCCTGGGCCGACCAGGGTGCCGAACCCAAGGCGCGTTATGCCTTGGCCTATAACACCCTGCGGCTGACCACCGATGTGCCGGCCAAGCGTGCCTTCCTCAAGCAACTGCGCGACAAGTACCGCAACCATCAGGGCCTGTCCAAGGCCTGGGGCATCGACTTGCCGGCCTGGGAACTGATGGAAGACCCGGGCTTCCAGGCGCCGCTGCCGAGCGCCGAGTTCCCAGCCATCGAGGCGGATCTGCAGCACTTCCAGCGCACGTTTGCCGACAGTTACTTCAAGACCATTGCCGATGCCCTGGATTGGCATGCGCCCAACCACCTGCTGCTGGGTGGACGCTTTGCCATCAGTACGCCTGAAGCCGTGGCGGCCTGTGCCCAATACTGCGATGTACTGAGCTTTAACTTTTACACCCGTGAACCGCAGCATGGTTATGACTTCGCCGCTCTGCGGGAGCTGGACAAGCCGGTGCTGGTGACCGAGTTCCATTTCGGCTCCCGTGATCGCGGGCCGTTCTGGGGTGGTGTCAGCGAGGTGTACAAGGAAGAAGAACGCGGCGCCGCTTATGCGCACTTCCTCAAGCAAGCCCTGGCCGAGCCGCTGATTGTCGGTGTGCACTGGTTCCAGTACCTCGATCAGCCGGCCAGTGGTCGTCTGCTGGATGGCGAGAACGGCCATTTGGGGCTGGTGGGCATCACCGATCGACCCTTCCAGGGCTTTGTCGAGCAAGTGCGCAAAGCTAACCTGAGCGTGCTCAACAACGGCTTGCCAGCCCCGGCTGCCAGCGCGCCATAAGCCCTTATTCGCCGGCCTGATTGGCCGGCGACCCATCCTGCGGGCGGTTCCAAAGCGGCGGGCAGGCTGCAACAATGCCTGCCTCTTACTCTTGCAACAGGAGTTGCCGCGTGCAGATTCAGGGCTATTTCGACCTTAAGTTCGAAGCACTTAAAGACACCTTCGCCGAGCTGTTCAACGACCCGCAGCAGCGCGGTGGCGCCCTGTGCGTGCAGATCGGTGGCGAAACGGTGCTCGACCTGTGGGCCGGTGTGGCCGACAAGGACGGCCAGCAGGCCTGGCACAGCGACACCATTCTCAACCTGTTTTCCTGCACCAAGACCTTCACAGCCGTAGCTGCCCTGCAGTTGGTGGCGGAAGGCAAGCTGGAGCTGGACGTGCCGGTGGCCCGCTACTGGC
>NKIE01000088.1:6827-8939 GCA_002256055.1 Pseudomonas sp. PGPPP3
CACCCTGCGCCAGCTGCTTAGTCATCAGGCCGGCTTACCGGCCTTGCGTGAGTTGTTGCCGGCCGAGGCCCTGTATGACTGGGCGACCATGACCGCGGCGCTGGCTGCCGAGCAGCCGTGGTGGACGCCGGGCGAAGGCCATGGTTACGCCGCGATCACCTATGGCTGGTTGCTGGGCGAGGTGCTGCGGCGCGTTGAGGGCCGTGGCCCGGGCGAGTCGATTGGCGCACGGATTTCAGCACCGCTGGGGTTGGATTTTCATGTTGGCCTGGCCGACAGCGAGTTTGAACGGGTTGCCCACGTCAGCCGGATCAAGGGGGATATGGGCGATGCGGCGGCCCAGCGCCTGCTCAAATGCATGTTCAGCGAGCCGACGTCGATGACTACGCGGGCGTTTACCAATCCGCCGTCGATCATGACCAGCACCAATAAACCGGAGTGGCGACGCATGCAGCAGCCGGCGGCCAATGGCCACGGCAATGCTCGCAGCCTGGCCGGTTTCTATACGGGCTTGCTCAATGGGCGCTTGCTCGATCAAGAACTGCTGGCGCAGTTGCGCCGTGAGCACAGTCATGGTCCGGACAAAACCTTACTGACCCAGACTCGTTTCGGCTTGGGTTGCATGCTCGACCAGCCGGAGGTTGCCAACGCCACCTTCGGCCTCGGTGCGCAGGCCTTCGGTCATCCAGGTGCGGGCGGCTCCATTGGCTTTGCCGACCCGGAGCGGGACGTGTCCTTTGCCTTTGTCACCAATAGTCTAGGGCCCTATGTGCTGATGGACCCGCGCGCGCAGAAGCTGGCACGCCTGCTGGGCACCTTGCTGTAACAGTGCGCGCTTGCCGACTTGTCGCAGGTCAAGCCAGATGGGCTGCGGCTGGATAGACTGAGCGTTCTGAATTCGAGGAGTTTTGCCATGAGCAGAAACCTGGCCGACATGCGCCGTGACTACACCCGTGATGGTCTGAGTGAAGAGCAGGCCCCGAATGAGCCTTTTGCCTTGTTTCACCAGTGGTTTGCCGAGGCGGTGGAAACCGAACAGGCGCCGGTGGAGCCCAATGCCATGACCTTGGCGACGGTCGATGAGGCCGGTCGGCCGCATTGCCGGGTGCTGTTGCTCAAGGGGCTGGATGCCCGCGGTTTTACCTTTTTCACCAACTACGCCAGCGCCAAGGGCGAACAGTTGGCGGCGCAACCGTTTGCTGCCATGACGTTCTTTTGGCCCGGCCTGGAGCGCCAGGTGCGTATCGAAGGGCGGGTTGAAAAGGTCAGTCTGGAGGAGTCGGATGCTTACTTTCAGGTGCGTCCGCTAGGCAGCCGCATCGGTGCCTGGGCTTCACCGCAAAGCCAGGTGATCAGCGGTCGCGGCCAGTTGGACGAGTTGCTCGCGGAAACCGAGCGGCGCTTTATGGAGACTGCACCCCATTGTCCTGAGCATTGGGGCGGCTACCGTCTGCTGCCGGAACGCATCGAGTTCTGGCAGGGACGTGCCAGTCGCCTGCATGATCGCCTGAACTATCGTCTCGAAGGCGCCGCCTGGCTGTGTGAGCGTCTGGCGCCCTGAGGGATCAAACCTTGGAGCAGTCGGTTGCAGCGACAAACTCGCTGGCGGCTTGCTCCAGCCAGGCTTGCAGTTGTTTGCCGGGTACCTTGCTGGCCTTGGCTTCGTCCAGGCGCTTGAGCATGTAAGCGCGCTTGGCGGCATCGCTGCCGGCCAGCGACAAAGCCAGGTCGCGGTCGGTCCAGCGTTTGATGCGTACGTACAGCCACCAGTGGAAATACAGACCGCTGGCGACGGCAACGAAAATAATCAGATAGTCCATGTTCGATCCTGAGCGTTGACGAGCGTTCGGCCCTGGGGCTGAACTCTGGGACCAATTCTAAGGTCAGACGCGTGCAAAGGCCTATTTTTCTCCTGCGTGCGCCGTGACAGTCCGCGCGGCGCGGAGTCTAATAGCTAACGGTCATTTTTGGAGACATGGCAATGCGTAAGTCTGTTTTGTTGGTGGCATCACTCAGCGCCGTTGCGCTGCTGACGACGGGCTGCCAGTCCAGCCTCACCGGGGATACCTATTCGCGGGATGAAGCCCGTACGGTGCAGACCGTGCGTCTAGG
>NKIE01000894.1 GCA_002256055.1 Pseudomonas sp. PGPPP3
AAAGGTCAAAGCTCCCGCTCCGGTGGCACTATTGCTCCGGGTTTTGAGGGTGGTCAACAGCCGTTGCACCGCCGTCTGCCGAAATTCGGTTTCGTTTCCCTGAAGGCCATGGATCGCGCAGAAGTGCGTACCTCCGAGCTGGCTAAAGTGGCAGGCGATGTCGTTACTCTGCAGTCGCTGAAGGATGCCAACGTAATCAACCAAAACATTCAGCGTGTAAAAGTCATGCTGTCTGGCGAAGTTGGTCGCGCTGTTACCCTTAAAGGTATCGCTGCCACCAAAGGTGCGCGTGCGGCTATCGAAGCAGCTGGCGGTAAGTTCGAGGAATAAATGGCTAAGCAAGGTGCTCTCTCAGCGCTCAGCAATGGCGGGTTATCCGAGCTCTGGGCTCGACTGCGTTTTCTGTTTCTGGCGATCATCGTCTATCGGATAGGTGCGCACATCCCAGTTCCTGGGATTAACCCTGACCGGCTGGCCGATCTGTTTCGACAGAATGAGGGGACCATTCTTAGCTTGTTCAACATGTTTTCCGGCGGCG
>NKIE01000089.1:0-5239 GCA_002256055.1 Pseudomonas sp. PGPPP3
CTTGAGACCCGGCGCACGCCATACAGAGCCGTCATCGGGCTTCTGGTCGCCTTTTACCAGCTTCATCATGCTGGACTTGCCGGTCCCGTTGCGGCCGATGATGCAGACCCGCTCGCCCCTGGCAATTTGCCAGGAAACCTTATCCAGCAACGGCATGGCGCCAAAGGCCAGGGACACATCGGTGAATTTGAGCAGGGTCATGGGCATCTCCAAAAACAGGGCGCGCATTCTAACTGACTTGCCGGCTGCCCTGCTGACGTATCTTCGCGCCGACGGCCGCACCGTTGGGCCAGTTGTCATGCTGACGCTTTCGCCGCTCGACCGCAAAAGGCTAAGCTAGACCGGTTTGCTGACGGCCAGTCCGTCAGCCTTGGCTTTTTTGCTTCGGAAGTCTCATGCGCGGTCGCCTTTTCAGTCTGTTTGTTTGCCTGTTTACCCTCTCCCTCAGCCTCAACAGTGCCTACGGAGCCAACCTGGCCCAGCAGCGGCAATATTACGATGAGGCCAAGCGCGGGCTTTCCTGGCCGATGACGAGCTGACCGCCCGCCTGAAAAGTGCCAGCAACAGCGAAATCGAGAAGTTCCTCGCCGAACATGGCGACCTGCCCCAGGCCAGCTGGATGAAGTTGCGCTGGCTACGCTGGCTGGCCGAACGTGGCGAGTGGCAAACCTTCCTCAACTACTACGACCCAAAACTCAATTTCACCGAACTCGATTGCCTGTACGGCCAGTACTTGCTCAACCACGGCCCGGCAGCCGAGGCTAATGCGGCCGCGGAAAAGCTCTGGCTGGTGGGCAAATCCCAACCGCAAGCCTGCGACGTGCTGTTCGAACGCTGGGCCGCCAGCGGTCAACTGAGCGAAAACCGCCGCTGGCAGCGCGCCAAGCTGGCTGCCGAGGCACGTAACTACGGCCTGGCCAGCCACCTGGTGAAGAACCTGCCAAGCCGCGCCAGACAAGGCGCACTGCTGGTTGAGGTGGCACAAAATCCAGCCCTGCTCAGCCAAACGGCACGTTTCAGCCCGGCCGACCCGGCAATGTCCGACGTGGTCGGCCTGGGCCTGCGGCGCCTGGCCCGCCAGGACCCGGAAAAAGCCCTGCAATTACTGGAGCTGTACGCGCCACGCCAGGCGTTCTCCAAAGAAGAGAAAGTGGCGATTGCCCGCGAAATCGGCCTGACCTTTGCCAAGCGTTTTGACAGCCGCGCCCTGCCAGTCATGAGCCAGTACGACCCGGAGCTGCGCGACAACAACGTCTCCGAATGGCGCGCGCGCCTGCTCCTGCGTCTCGGCCGCTGGGACGACGCCTACCAGCTGACTCGCCAGCTGCCCGCAAGCCTGGCCGACAGCAATCGCTGGCGCTACTGGCAGGCACGCAGCCTGCAACTGGCACAGCCGCAGAGCCAGCAACCGCTCACGCTTTATCAGCCGGTAGCCCGCGAGCGCGACTTCTACGGTTTTCTCTCGGCCGACCGCATCCAAGCGCCCTACCAGTTGAAGAACCAACCCCTGGCGTTGGACGCTCGCACCATCCAGAAAGTGCGCAACACCGCAGGTATCCGCCGCGCCCTGGAGTTCCATGCTCGCGGCCAGATCGTCGATGGCCGCCGCGAGTGGTATCACGTCAGCCGCCTGTTCAGCCGCGACGAAATGGTCGCCCAGGCGCGCATGGCCTACGACATGCAGTGGTACTTCCCGGCCATCCGCACCATCAGCCAGGCGCAGTACTGGGATGACCTGGATGTGCGTTTCCCGATGGCCTACAAAGACAGCCTGACCCGCGCCGCCAAGAGCCGGAGCCTGCACTCCAGCTGGGTATTCGCCATCACCCGCCAGGAAAGCGCGTTTATGAACGACGCCCGCTCCGGCGTCGGCGCCAGCGGCCTGATGCAACTGATGCCGGCCACCGCCAAGGAAACCGCCAAGCGTTTCGGCATCCCCCTCAGCTCGCCGCAGCAGGTACTCAACCCGGACACCAATATCCAGCTGGGCGCCGCCTACCTGAGCCAGATCCATGGCCAGTTCAACGGCAACCGGGTACTGGCCACCGCCGCCTACAACGCCGGCCCCGGCCGCGTGCGTCAATGGCTGAAGGGCGCCAACCACCTACCCTTCGACGTCTGGGTAGAAACCATCCCGTTCGACGAAACCCGCCAGTACGTGCAGAACGTGCTGTCCTACTCGGTAATCTACGGCCAGAAGCTCAACGCGCCGCAACCCATGGTCGACTGGCACGAACGCTTTTTCGACGACCAATAAGGTGTAACTGGCAGACATAAAAAAGGGCGACTTCGAGTCGCCCTTTTTTATGTCTGCCAGCGCTTACTCCAGCACTTCCACCGCCATGCCCAGCTGCAATTCGCCAGGGCCGCTGTGCAACAGGTTCTGGCCGAAGTACACCTCGCCTTCACGCTCGCGGTAGGTCTTCAGGGTCGCCAGCGGCGCGCGGTCGCTGCTGCGCGCGCCCGTCTGCGGGTCCAGGGTGGTCATGATGCAGCGCGAACAGCCCTTAACCAAGCGAAACTCCAGGGCGCCAATGCGAATGCGCCGCCACCGGTCTTCCGCGTAGGGCTCACTGCCGCTGATCACCAGATTGGGGCGAAAGCGCAGCATCTCCAAGGGCCGGCCTACCCGCGCCGACAAGTCATCCAGCGAGGCTTGCCCAATCAGCAGCAAGGGAAAACCATCGGCAAAACCCACCTTATCTCCCACTTCGGCATAGCCGGTATCAACCTGCCGCGCTCGCCCCGCCGGCACCTGCACCAGCCGACACGGACGCTGCAGCCACTCACTCAACCACAGGGCGGCAGCATCACCGGCGTCCGGCACCTGCAAACTATCACTCCAAACCGTAACGCCGCGCAGCTCAGCCGCCGCATCAGGTACGGCCACCACCAGTTCTGGACGACCTGCAACGCTCAAGCGCAACGCCTGGTCGCCTTGCCACTCGGCCTTCAGCTGGGTCAACTGCGGCAACAGGCGCTGAGTCAAGAACCGCCCGCTGACTGCATCGACTATCATCCAGCGACGATCACCAACCAGCCCCAAGGCGTCCAGGGTCGCTTGCGACAGGCATTCACCGACCGCCGACTTGAGTGGGAAACGGTACAACCCGGAGAGACGCAACATGCTCAATCGTCCTGCACTGAAGAAAACACCCGACCACGTTACCCGAACCGCCGCGTTGTTTGCATGCACCGCTGTACTCAGCGCCTGCAGCGGCACGGCACCTAGCAACCTCGGCGTACAGCATGGCCACCTGACCGGCTGCCCGCCCAGCCCCAACTGCGTCAGCAGCCAGGCCCGCGACAGCGATCACCGCATTGCTCCACTGCCCCTGCAGGGCAGCACGGCCAACACCCGCACGCGCCTGCTTAGCCTGCTTGCGCAGGCTCCGCGCGTAACCGTGGTCACACAGGACGCGCACTACCTGCGAGCCGAGTTCACCAGCCAGGTAATGCGTTTTGTCGATGACGTGGAGTTTTTGATCGGCCCGGAGGCCGTGGAAGTGCGCTCGGCGTCGCGCCTCGGCCATTCGGACCTGGGTGTCAACCGCGAACGTATCGAGGGTCTGCGCCAGCAGCTCAGCCAACCCTGAGCGCTCGCCAGGGCTGGCTTGAGTGGGCTTAGGACTCTTGTGGTTCGTCCAGCATCAGGCGCTGGCGCACCATATCGACCAATTTGTCGGGCTGGAACTTGGAGAGGAAGTTGTCGCAACCAACCTTCTTGACCATGGCTTCGTTGAAGCTACCGGACAATGAGGTGTGCAGCACCACGTACAGACCTTTCAAGCGCGGATCGTTGCGAATTTCGGTGGTCAGTCGATAACCATCCATTTCCGGCATTTCCGCATCGGTGATGACCATCAGCAGCTTTTCCTGCATGTTCACCCCCGAATCAGCCCACAACTGCAGCAACTTGAGGGCCTTGAGCCCATCACTGGCCACGTGAGTACGGATCTCCAGCTGCGCCATGGTTTCTTTCAGCTGGGTCAGGGCAACATTGGAGTCATCCACCAGCAGCACATCACGACCACGGGCTTTTTGCAGCAGCGGATCAACCAGTTTCTCAGCCGACACCTTGCTACTCATCGGCGAAATTTCCGCCAAAACCTTTTCTACGTCGATCACTTCAACGATCTGGTCATCAACCTTGGTAATTGCCGTCAGGTAATGCTGACGGCCGGCCCCACCAGGCGGCGGCAGGATCGACTCCCAGTTGAGGTTGAGGATGCGGTCCACGCCGCCAACCAGAAACGCCTGCACCGAACGGTTGTACTCGGTAACGATAATGGTGCTGTTCTCGCTCGGCACGATCGGGCGCATACCGATAGCCTGGGACAAATCGATCACCGGCAGGGTTTGCCCGCGCAAGTTGACCACGCCACAGACATACGGATGCCGCTGCGGTATCAGGGTCAGCTTGGGCAGCTGCAACACTTCCTGCACTTTGAAAACGTTAATCGCAAACAGCTGGCGCCCGGCCAGGCGGAACATAAGGATTTCTAGGCGGTTTTCGCCCACGAGCTGGGTACGTTGATTTACTGAGTCGAGAATGCCGGCCATAGCGCGCTCCTGTGAGATTTACCGAGTCTAGCCCAGCTTGCTGGCAAGCGTATCGGCCAAAAAACCACAACCTGAAGCCCAAGACGAGCAGCCTCTCTCCTCAGGAAGGGTAACCGGTAATCTCACGAATGCTCTGGTACAGCGGTTTGAGCTGCTTGTACATGCGCTGGTAAACCTCCTGATACAGGCGCTCGTACGTCTGCTGGGCCGCCGCCTGGGGCATAAACACCTCGCCCACGCGAGTCATGACGGCAATTGCCGTGGCAAAGTCCGGGTGCAGGCCAAGGCCTACGGCGCAATCGATGGCCGCGCCCAATCCAGAGGTTTCATAGGTATGCGGCCGCTCGGCCGGCAAACCGAAGATGTCTGCCGTCAGTTGCATGGCTGCATCGCTTTGCGAGCCACCACCCGACACGCGCAAGCGCTCAATCCGAGTTCCCGAGCGTTTCTCGATCTTCTCCTTGCCCTGGCGCAGGGCATAGGCCAGACCTTCAAGAATCGCCCGGTACAGATGGGCGCGGGTGTGCACATCGCCAAAACCGATGATCGAGCCCTTGGCCTCCAGCCCCGGCTCACGAATCCCCGGCGACCAATACGGCTGCAGCATCAAGCCCATGGAACCAGCCGGTACGCTGTTGACCAGCTCATCGAAAAGGGTCTCCGGCGCTACGCCCAA
>NKIE01000089.1:5249-8888 GCA_002256055.1 Pseudomonas sp. PGPPP3
CTTGGCACGCTGCATCTCACGCAAGCCGAACTGCTGCTTGAACCAGCTGACCATCCAGAACCCACGAAAGATCATCACTTCGGTATTGAAATGATCAGGAATCGCCGACGGATACGGCGGGATCAGCGGAATGGTTTCCAGGTATTTGCTACGCGTGGTGTTGATGGTCGCCGTGGTGCCATAGGACAGGCAGGCGGTGCTCGGATCGACACCACCGGCGCCGATCACCTCGCACGCTTTGTCAGCCCCAGCAGCAATCAGGGGCAAGCCCTCAGGAATGCCGGTATGGCGGCTGGCCTCGGCGCTGATCTGGCCAAGCAACTCGCCAGGCTTGCGCAGCTCAGGCAACTGCTCGCGGCGGATCGGCATAGCCTGCCACTTCCAGTCTCGCGGCGCAGCCCACTTCAACCGTTTGTAGTCGAATGGCAGATAGGCCACACAACAGGCCACCGAGTCGACGAACTGGCCGGTCAGCCGATGCGTGAGAAAGCCCGAGAGCAGCAGCATCTTATGGGTCTTGGCCCAGATCTCCGGCTGCTCCTGGGCGATCCAGTTGACCTCGGCCTGGGCGCGGAAGTAGTCCACCGTTGCCTCTTCGCCGATCAACTTGAACAGCCAACCCCAGGGCCCCTTGATCTTGCCGCGCACGGCGGCACGACGCTGATCGAGCCACAACATGGCCGGGCGCAGCGGCTGGCCCTGGGCATCGACATTGATCAGGGTGCCGCGCTGAGTGGTCAGCGCCACGCCCTTGATCAGACGCTTATCGATGCTCACCTGCTCCCAGAGCAAGCGGCAGGCCTCGCCGAGGCTGGCCCAGTAATACTCCGGGTCCTGCTCGGCCCAGCCGGGCTGCTTGGAATAGTAAGCCTCCAGCTCGACCTTGCCCTTGCCGAGCAAATTGCCTTCGAGGTCGAACAGCAACGCGCGCACGCTTTGAGTGCCATTGTCGATGGCCAGCACATAGCTTTTCTCGCTCACAGGGGTGCCCTCGAGACGGTATCAGCAGGCAAGCTGTAACAGCGCTGCCAGAGGTTTAGGTAGTTTTGCTGCTCACGCGCCCAACGCGAGTCATCCCACCCCAGACGGGCCTGACACAGCTCACGGATACGCGGCAGTTCGGCCTCGCCGCCGCGGGCCAAGAGCAAGCCCAGGCGGGTGCGGCGCAGCAGCAGGTCGTCCAGATGCAGGACCAACTCGTGTTCAGCAGCAAACGCCAACTCAGCCCATAGGGTTTCGCTAGCGCCAACTGTTTGTGCACCAAGCTGCGCCAGACACTCGGCCACTTGCGGCAACGCACGACCGTACCGCCCAGCCAATCGCCGTTGCTGGATGGCACTCAGGCCTGGCAAGGCTAGCGCTGGCACAGCAGTGAACACGGCGCTGCCAGAGTCATCCACAGGCCGACCGACAAACCCGGCACAGGCCTGTAACACCTCCAAGGCCAAAAGGCGGAAGGTGGTCAGCTTGCCACCTGCCAGGGTCACGCAACCGGGTTCAACCCACAGCGCATGTTCGCGTTTTTCATCCGACGGTTTCTTGCCCGCCGTGGCGAGCTGACCGTCAGACACCACCGGACGTACTCCGGCCCAACTGGACAGCACATCGGCGCGACCGATCTGCGCCGCCGGAAACTGCTGGGCACAAGCAGCCAGCAGATAGTCGACCTCAGCCGCGGTGATGTGAGCATCCAGATTCAGCGACTCAGCATGGTCGAGGTCAGTGGTACCGATCACTGTCGCCCCCTCCCAGGGGAAGACGAATACCGGGCGTTTATCTTCAGCGTGCATAAAGCTCAGGGCATGGGCCAAGGGCAGGCGCCAGGCCGGTAACAACAGATGGCTGCCACGCAGTGGGCGGATATGCTCAAGGCCGGTCTTGCGCCGCAACTGATCGGCCCAGGCACCCGTGGCCTGGGCCACGGCCCGACTGCGCAGGTCGAATGACTGGCCGCTTTCGCCATCCTCAACCCGCACGCCGATGACCCGCTCGCCCTCGCGCAGCAACTCGACCACCCGCAGGCCATTGAGCGCCTCGCCACCCTCGGCACGCGCTTCGCCGAGCACGCGCAACACCAGACGCGCATCATCGGTGACCGCATCGTAAAACTGCGTGGCGCCTTGCAGACCCTCTTCGAGCAGCCCCGGGGTCAGATAACGCAGTTGTTGCAACGGGTAGTACAGGTGGTTGCGCTTGCCGGCCAACGCGTCGTACAGCGACAGCAAACCGCCAAACACCCTGGGGCCTGGAAATGCGCCCTGATAATGAGGAAACAAGAAGCTCAGTGGATCGACCAAGCCTGGCGCTTCACTGAGCAAACGCTGGCGCTCACGCACCGAATCACGGGTCAGACCAAGCTGACCTTTGGCGATATAGCGCAGGCCGCCATGGACCATCTTCGATGACCGACTGGACGTGCCCCAGGCAAAATCACGCTGTTCGACCAGCAGGCATTTCCAGCCGCGCCGCGCCGCCTCACGAAGGATACCGGCGCCACTGATGCCGCCGCCGACCACGATCAGGTCCCAGTCGCGCGCCGCCAACTCGGGCAGCGCGCGCTCACGCCAGGCGGCGTTCCAGCCAGGCAAATCGACAGTGCTCATGGTCAATCCTGCAGCAACACGCCGGGGTTCAAACGGCCATCCGGGTCAAAATGCCCGGCCATGGCCTTGAGTGCCGCCATGCCCAGCTCGCCCTTCTCAACCGCCAGGTACGGCGCGGGGTCGCGGCCGACGCCGTGTTGGTGGCTAATGGTTCCGCGGTTGTTGGCAATGGTCGTGCACGCCGCATGCTTGAGCTTCTGCCAACGCGCATAAGTGCCCGCATAGGTGGCGGCCGGACGGAACACGTAGCTGGTGTAGATGCTCGACCCTTCGCCATACACATGGGACAGGTGGGTAAACACATGCACCTGTTCGCCATCCTCGCGCAGCGCCTCGCGCAGGCTGCCTTCCAGCTTATTCAACAGGTTATCGACGTTCGACCAATCGGTGGCGGTTTCCAGCGTATCCACGGCATAACCGGCTTCCCACAGGCCATGACGCAGATATGGGAAGCGGAAGCGCCCTTCGGCCCATTTGTTGCCGAGCAGCGTGCCGGTGAACACCCCGCCAAAGCCCTTGAGCAGTTTCTTCGCTTGTTTCAGTGAAGCGGCGTTCTGCTGACGATTGCCGGTCACACCGAAGGTCATCATGCACTTACCGACGCCCGCACCACGCAACGCCAGGTACTTTTCCAGCAAGCTGATCTGCCCCGGATGGCCAGCCAGGGCCAGTTGAGTCTGGGTCTCGATGGCATTCGACAGGCGCAGCATCGACAGCGGCACGCGGGCCTGGGTCAACTCGCGGATGGCGCTCAGTGCCAACTGCCAGGAAGGGAAAAACACCGCGTAAAAACGCTCCTGCTCAGCCAGGCGGGTCACCCGTACCTTGACCTCGGAAACGATGCCAAAGCGCCCTTCCGAGCCCATTACCAACTCGCGCAGGTCAGGCCCCGCCGCTGAGGCCGGAAAGGTCGGAATCTCCAGGGTGCCGGCAAAGGTTTCCAACTTGCCGCCGGCAAACACCTGCTCGATGCGCCCGTAACGCAAAGATTGTTGACCGCTGGAGCGAGTGACCACCCAACCGCCGAGGGTCGACA
>NKIE01000090.1 GCA_002256055.1 Pseudomonas sp. PGPPP3
CGGCGTGGTAAAAAGCCTGAAAGTGAAACTGGGTGACCGCCTGAAAGAAGGCGACGAACTGCTGGAGCTGGAAGTAGAAGGCGCTGCCGACGCAGCAGCAACACCCGCTGCGGCCCCAGCTGAAGCACCCAAAGCAGCTGCGGCTCCTGCGCCAGAAGCCGCGCCGGCACCCGCCGCACAGGCCTCCAGCAGCGTGCAGGACGTGCATGTGCCGGATATCGGCTCGTCAGGCAAAGCCAAGGGCATCGAACTCCTGGTCAAAGTCGGCGATACGGTCGAAGCCGACCAGTCGCTGATCACTCTCGAGTCGGACAAGGCCAGCATGGAAATCCCCTCGCCGGCTGCCGGTGTGGTGGAAAGCATCCGCGTCAAACTGGAAGACGAAGTCGGCACCGGCGATTTCATCCTCACGCTAAAAGTCGTAGGCGCAGCTGCTCCAGCCGCGGAACCCAGCGCTGCCGCACCAACTGCAGCAAGTGATGTGCACAAGGTCCCGGCCGGCGCGCATCCGGCGGTTGCTGCAGAAGTCAGCGCGATTGCCTCTCTGGCGGCAGCCGCCGCCAAGGTCGTAGACGCCCCTGCTCGCCCCGGCAGCAAAGTGCACGCAGGCCCAGCGGTGCGCCTGCTGGCGCGCGAGTTTGGTGTCGAGCTGTCCGCTGTAACGGGTTCCGGACCGAAAGATCGCATCCTCAAAGAAGACGTGCAGACTTACGTCAAAGCGATGATGCAGAAGGCCAAGGAAGCCCCAACTGCCGGCGCAACCGGTGGCGCAGGTATTCCACCGATCCCGGTGGTGGACTTCAGCAAGTTTGGCGAAGTTGAAGAAGTGCCGATGACTCGCCTGATGCAGGTCGGTGCCAGCAACCTGCACCGCAGCTGGCTCAACGTGCCCCACGTGACTCAGTTCGACAGTGCCGACATCACCGAGCTGGAAGCCTTCCGCATCGCGCAAAAAGGCGCTGCGGAAAAGGCCGGAGTCAAGCTGACCGTCTTGCCGCTGCTGCTCAAGGCCTGTGCCCACTTGCTCAAGGAGCTGCCGGACTTCAACAGTTCGCTGGCGCCCTCGGGCAAGGCGCTGATCCGCAAGAAGTACGTGCACATCGGCTTCGCCGTCGACACCCCGGACGGCCTGCTGGTGCCGGTGCTGAAAAACGTCGAGCAGAAGAGCCTGCTGCAACTGGCTGCGGAAGCGGCGGCCCTGGCGGAAAAAGCCCGGACCAAGAAGCTCTCTGCGGACGACATGCAGGGCGCCTGCTTCACCATCTCCAGCCTCGGCCACATTGGCGGCACCGGCTTCACGCCGATCGTCAACGCGCCGGAAGTGGCGATCCTTGGGGTCAGCAAGGCGACCATCCAGCCGGTTTGGGATGGTCAGGCGTTCCAGCCAAAACTGATGCTGCCGCTGTCGTTGTCCTACGACCACAGGGTCATCAACGGCGCCGCCGCTGCACGCTTTACCAAGCGCCTGGGGGAAGTGCTGGGGGATATCCGTACGTTGCTGCTCTAAGGCTGGCGGGCCTTTAGCCCACACCTGTACAACCGAACGCCCCGCCTTGCGCGGGGCGTTTTGTATGCGTCAGTTCTGCTGCAGATTGCGCAGCAAAAACGACAACGCCTTCGCCAGTTCCTCGGCGCCTTGCTGGTCGCGCAGCACGCTGAGCAGCGGCGTGCCGTCGGCCGGATTATTCAAGACACAACGTATGCCGCTAAGGGGGCAGTCATAACGGATATAAGGATCCACCCCGAACACCGAAAGACGACGGTTACGCACGCTGACATCGGTGCCCTGCTGGCCACGGGACTCTTCGCGCAGCAACAGTTCTCCCGGCGCACCAAGGCTCAGCTGATAAAGCAAATCCCGCGGCGCGGCCTGCCCCACCTGATAGCCGGCACGCAAGGCGTAGGTTTGCAGCAACTGGTTGCAGTGCTCCAGCAACGCCTCGCGCTCGCTCTTGGCCAGATAGAGCCGCTTGATTCCAGACAGGTAACTGGCCTGTTCGCTACCGCTCAAACCACTGCCCGAACCGCTTTCCACGGGTGCTGCCACGGCACTGCCCAGCAACGCCATGAAGATTATCCCGCTCAGTTGCCTTGTCAGTCTGATCCGCATCATGCACCCTTGCGCAGCGCTAATAAGAGGTAGGGTTCGGAGCCTGTCGAATTTAACGCTGTTCAGCTGCGGAAAACCGACCTGGCCATTTTTGCTGATCTTTCTTGTTCAATAGCGCGCTATTCGCCTCGAAAGATCAGCAAAACTGACGCAAAACGGGTTTCCCCTCGCAACGAACGGTCAAGTCCGCCAGGCTCCCGCGCCCAACTCGGTCAGCATACTTGAAGCGAGTCATCCGATGAAAATCCATACCGATACCGCCAGCCGTTCGGCGGTCGAGGTTGTGACCCAGTTGCCAGTCCCCGGCAAGCTGGGGCTATTGCGTTTTGAGCGCTTGGACGAAGCCAGTTGGGCCTTGCTGTATCTGGATCCCTCCTGCGCACAGGCCTTCGGTCAACCGGCCACAGAACTCTGCGCCCTGATCGGCGCCCCCTATGCCAGCCTGATGGAACCCCAGGCGCGCTATCAGTTACATGCCCAGATCCAGCAGCAACTGAGCAACGCACCTCACTATCAAGTGCGCTACACCCTGCATACCGAGCTCGGACCGTTGCAAATCCTCGAGTGCGGCGAGCGCTTCCAGCAGCGCCAGCGAGCCTTGCTGCGCGGCTATCTGCTGATCGATCAGCAGGCCGAGCCCAAGGGCAGCCCCCTGCTCAGCGAACTGCAAGCGCAAAACGCGCGCCTGCAAACGTCCCTCGAACTCCACCAGGACGCCCAGGAAGATCACCTGCAGCACCTGTTGCGCTCACGCACCCAGCAGAGCCTGATCGTGCGTTTGGCGCGCCATCGCTATACGTCAGGCAACCCGTTGCAGGAAGCCGCCGAGCTGATCACCCAAGCGGCCTGCGAGGCCTACGGCGTAGCCCGTGCCGGCATCTGGCTGCTGCAGGGCGAACACCTGCAGGCGCTGGCCCTGTACCGCCGCGACCTGGACCAATACGAAAACCTGGCCGCCATCGAAACGCGCCAGTTTCCGCTGTACCTCGAAGCACTGCAGAGCAGCCGCGCCATCGATGCTGGCAACGCCCAGCAAGACCCACGCACCCGCGAACTGAGCGGCCACTACTTGCAACCCATGGGTATTCAGGCGCTGCTGGACGCCAGCATCCGCGTCAACGGCGATATGGTCGGCGTGCTCTGCCTGGAACATACCGACGGTCTGCGCACCTGGCAGGCCGACGAAATCGCCTTTGCCGGCGAGCTGGCCGACCAGTTCGCCCAGGTCATGATTAACCAGCAACGGCGCACCGCCACCAGCGCCCTGCACCTGTTTCAGCGCGCGGTCGAGCAAAGCGCCAGCGCCTTTTTGCTGATCGATCGTGACGGCCGGGTGGAGTACGTCAACCCGAGTTTTACCGCCATCACCCTGTATAGTTCTGAAGAAGTCTGCGGCCAACGAATTGCCGACTTACCGGCGCTGGAAAACCTCGCCGACATGCTCTTCGATGCTCAATCCAGCCTCAGCCATAGCAACAGCTGGCAAGGTGAATTCAAAAGCCGCCGCAAGAACTTCGACCCCTACTGGGGCCAGCTGTCGATCTCCAAAGTGCATGACGAAAACGGCGAGCTGACCCACTACATCGGCATCTACGAAGACATCAGCGAGAGCAAGCGCGCCCAGCAGCGCATCGAGCGCCTGGCCTTTCGCGACAGCCTCACCGGCCTGGGCAACCGCTTGGCCTTTATCCGCGGCCTGGAGCAGCACTTTGAACAGCAAAGCAGTGCCCCCCTGAGCCTGCTGCTGGTCGACATCGACAATTTCAAGCGCATCAACGACAGCCTCGGCCACACCACCGGCGACAAACTGCTGGTCAGCCTGGCCCTGCGCCTGCGTAACACCCTAAACCCGACCGGCATCCTGGCGCGCCTGGCCAGCAACGAATTTGCCGTACAGCTGGACGGTGTTGACCAGGCCGAGGGCCAGCGCCTGGCCGAACAGGTGCTACTGACCCTGAGCAAGCCACTGTTTGTCGACAATCAGTTGATCAACGTCAGTGGCTCGGTTGGCCTGGCCTGCGCGCCCGCCCATGGCAATGATCCGCAAGCCCTGCTGAAAAGCGCGGGACTGGCCTTGCATAAGGCCAAAGCCAACGGCAAACAGCAGGTACAAGTGTTCAACGAAGCGCTGAACGCCGAAGCCAACTACCGCCTGTTTGTGGAAAACAACCTGCGCCGCGCCCTGATGCAGAACGAGCGGGAGGGTTACTACCAGCCCAAACTGAGCCTGAAAAATGGCCAACTGCAAGGCCTGGAAGCGCTGTTGCGCTGGAGCCATCCCGAGCGCGGGATGATCTACCCCGACCAGTTCATCAGCGTGGCGGAAGAAACCGGCCTGATCATTCCGATCGGCAAATGGGTCGCTCGCCAGGCCTGCCGCATGAGCAAACAGCTGTTCGCCATGGGCTTCGGCGAATGCCCAATCGCCATCAACCTGTCGCCCAAGCAGTTCTCCGACCCCGACCTGGTAGCCTCGATACGAGACATCCTTCGCGAAGAAGACCTGCCGGCTCACCTGCTCGAGCTAGAGCTCACCGAAAGCTTGTTATTGGAAGCCAGCGACACCACGCGCCAGCAATTGGACGATCTCAAGGCGCTGGGCCTGAGCCTGGCCATGGATGACTTTGGCACTGGTTATTCATCGCTTAGCTACCTGAAGAAATTCCCCATCGATGTGATCAAAATCGATCGCAGCTTTATCAAAGACATCCCCGACAACCAGGACGACATGGAGATCACCTCGGCGGTGATCGCCATGGCCCACAAGCTGAAACTCAAGGTGGTCGCCGAAGGCATCGAGACGAACGCCCAGGTCGCGTTTCTACGTCGCCAGCACTGCGATATTGGCCAGGGCTACCTGTTCGACCGCCCCATTGCCGGCCGCGAATTGATCCAGCGCTTGCGCCGCTATCCCAGCGCCGCGCCAATCAAACCCGCGCACTAAATGCCGACCTGCTTGTAACGTCAGCCCTGTGACGCGGTCTACTCTGTACCGCGGCCCACCCTTGAGGAATACCCATGGTCTTGCGCTCGCAAATTCTTGTGCACAAACAGGCTTTGCCCACCGCCGAACAGGCCCTGCCGGGGCGTGACACGGCCGTCGCCGTCCCCGCCCGCCACGCTGTCAGCAGCCATCCATTGCAGCCGCCGTTCCCAGCAGGCCTGCAACAAGCGGTGTTTGCCATGGGTTGTTTCTGGGGCGCCGAGCGGCGCTTCTGGCAGCAGCCAGGGGTCTACAGCACCGCCGTTGGTTATGCCGGCGGCCATACGCCCAACCCCACCTATGAGGAAGTCTGCTCTGGCCTCACCGGCCATACCGAGGTGGTGCTGGTGGTTTTCGATCCGCAGGTCACCGGCTATGCGGCGCTGCTGAAAGTTTTCTGGGAGGCCCACAACCCAACGCAGGGCATGCGCCAGGGTAACGACAGCGGCACCCAGTACCGCTCAGCCATCTATTGCCACGGCAGCGAACAACTGACGGCCGCACTGGCCAGTCAGGAAGCCTTTCAGCAGGCGTTGACGGCAGCGGGTCAGGGCCAGATCACCACAGAAATCGCCGCCGCACCGGCCTTTTTCTACGCCGAGGCCTATCACCAGCAATACCTAGCCAAAAACCCTGGTGATTACTGCGGCCTGGGCGGCACAGGGGTGTGCCTGCCGGCGTAAGCGCCAGCAGGCAACTCGCTACGAACGGCGGCCGCAGCCTGGCGCTTAACCGGCGGATTGTTCTTCGATCAGCCAGTCCAACTTCCAACCACCTTGGGTCTGACCGAGGTTCTGGCCGAGCCACGGCAGTACCGAGCGCAGTTCGTCTTCCAGGCCCCAAGGCGGGTTGGCGATGGCTAGGCCGGAACCGTTCAGACCAACATCGGCGTTGTCGGCGGCATGCACCAGCAGTTCAACCCGCAGCAGCTTGGGCGCGCCCGTGCCTTGCAGGTCCTGATAGAAGCGCTTGAGCTGGCGCTGATCCTTGATCGGATACCAGATCGCCACCACCGCCTGGCGCATGCGCGCGATGCTTTCCTTCATGGCCTGGGCGCAACGCTGCAGCTCGTCGGCCTGCTCGAACGGCGGGTCGATCAGCAGCACCGCGCGTTTTTGCGCAGTCGGCAGCAAGGCTCGCGGCACATGCCAGCCCTCGCCCAAGTGCACGGCCACACGGCGGTCGTACTTCATGTTGGCTTTCAGCAGTTGGCCGTCTTCCGGATGCTTTTCATTGAGCTGCAGACGGTCCTGCTCGCGGCTCAGCTCGCGGGCCACTTCCGGCGAGCCGGGGTAGTAACGCAGTTGGCCGTCCGGGTTGAGGGCGCGAATCACCCCGAGGTAATCGTCGAACAGCGCCGGCACATCGTCGGCCTGCCAGACGCGCTGGATGCCTTCCAGCCATTCGCCAGTACGCGTGGCCTGATCGCCGCGCAGGTCATACAGGCCGATGCCGGCATGGCTGTCGAGATAGGCATAGGGCGCGTCTTTCTTGGCCAGCAGGGCCAGCAAGCGGGACAGCACCAAGTGTTTGAGCACATCGGCGTGGTTGCCGGCGTGATAGGCGTGACGGTAGTTCATGACTTATTCCTCGCAAGGCCGGCAGTTTAACAGGCCTGGGCGCCTTGCCGCCGATTCGGTTCTGGCGCCGTATCACTGCGCCCTATGGTGCTAGGCGACCGACCGTCTCGCCCCTAGACTCGACCCATCGCCACCGAGGTATGCCCCAATGTCCGAGACCCTGCTCAGCTCCCGTAACCTGGCCTTCGAACTCTATGAAGTGCTGGATGCCGAAGGCCTGACCCAGCGCGAACGCTTTGCCGAACACAGCCGCGAAACCTTCGACGCTGCGATTGGCACGGCCCGCAGCATCGCCGAGAACCTGTTCGCCCCGCACAACCGCAAGAACGACGAGCACGAGCCGCAGTACGTGGACGGCGCCGCGGTGCTGATCCCCGAGGTCAAGCCGGCGGTGGACGCGTTCCTCGAAGCCGGTTTCCTGAATGCCACCCGCGAGTTTGAAGTGGGCGGCATGCAGCTACCGAACTTGCTGTCCCAGGCCTGCTTTGCGCACTTTCAGTCGGCCAACGCGGCGACCACCTCGTACCCATTCCTGACCATGGGCGCGGCCAACCTGATCGAGAGCTTCGGCAGCGCCGAGCAAAAGGCGCGCTTTCTGCAGCCGATGATCGATGGCCGCTTCTTCGGCACCATGGCCCTGACCGAGCCCCATGCCGGTTCATCGTTGTCGGACCTGCGCACCAAGGCCGAGCCGGCCAGCGACGGCAGCTACCGGATCAAGGGCAACAAGATCTTTATCTCCGGCGGTGATCACCCGCTCAGCGAAAACATCGTGCACATGGTGCTCGCCCGTTTACCGGACGCACCGCCCGGCGTGAAGGGCATCAGCCTGTTTATCGTGCCCAAGTTTCTGGTCAACGATGACGGCTCCCTGGGCGAGCGCAACGACGTGATCCTCGCCGGCCTGTTCCACAAGATGGGCTGGCGCGGCACCACCTCGACGGCGCTGAACTTCGGCGACAAGGGCGAGTGCGTCGGCTACCTGGTCGGCAAGCCCCACGCGGGCCTGAGCTACATGTTCCAGATGATGAACGAGGCGCGCATCGGCGTCGGCATGGGCGCGGTGATGCTTGGCTACGCCGGCTACCTGTACTCCCTGGAATACGCCCGCCAGCGCCCACAAGGCCGCCTGCCGGACGGCAAGGACGCCACCAGCCCGCAAGTGGCGATCATCGAGCACGCCGATGTGCGGCGCATGCTGCTGACCCAGAAGGCCTACGTCGAAGGCTCATTCGACCTCGGCCTGTACGCCGCGCGACTGTTCGACGACACCCAGACCCTGGAAACCGAAGAAGAGCGCAAAACGGCGCTGGAGCTGCTGGACCTGCTCACCCCGATCGTCAAATCCTGGCCGTCGGAGTTCTGCCTCAAGGCCAACGAACTGGCGATCCAGATTCTCGGCGGCCACGGCTATACCCGCGAATACCCGGTGGAGCAGTACTACCGCGACAACCGCCTCAACCCGATCCACGAAGGCACCCACGGCATCCAATCCCTCGACCTGCTGGGACGCAAGGTGTCGATGAACAACGGTGCGGCGCTCAAGCAACTGGTCAAGTTGATTCAAAGCAGCTGCCAGCGCGCCAGCCAGTACGACAGCCTCAGCCCCCTGCGTCAGCCGCTGGAGCAACTGCTGGCGCGCGTATCGACTGTCACCCTGGCGCTGCTGGGCGACCTGCTGAGCGGCAAGGTCAACCAGGGCCTGGCCAACTCGGCGCTGTACCTCAAGGTGTTTGGCCATCTGGTCATCGGCTGGCGCTGGCTGGAACAGGCGATCCGCGCCGAGGAAGGCCTGGCCCGCGGCAACCCGGCCGATGTGGCCTTCTACCAGGGCAAACTGCAGGCCGCCCGCTACTTCCTAACCTGGGAAGTACCGAGCTGCCAACACGACCTGGCCATCCTCGAAGCCCGCGACGACACTTGCCTGAACATGCAGGACGCTTGGTTCTAAACACGCCGGCCGACGCCCAACACGCCTCGCACCGCTGCGGGGCGTTTTTTTGCCTACGGTTTAATAGTGCAGGTTAGAATCCGGCATGGGTTCTGCTAGGCAGGACTAATCCCGCCTTCTATTCCGGAGTACGCCTGTGGACGCCAGCGCCATCAACAGCCTGTTCTTGATCGGCGCGTTGCTGGTGGCCGTCAGCATTCTGGTCAGCGCCTTCGGCTCGCGCTTCGGCATCCCGATTCTGGT
>NKIE01000895.1 GCA_002256055.1 Pseudomonas sp. PGPPP3
GCGCATAATTGCGCCCATGCACCACACCGCCGCAGCGCGGTTACGCCCCCTCGTTAAAGGAATCGATCTGTTGAGCCTTACACCTGTCGCGCACGCCGGCACCCTGTTGGTCATCGGTTATGTCTGGCCCGAGCCGCGTTCGTCGGCGGCCGGCGGGCACATGATGCAGTTGCTTGACTGCTTCCTCGGCGACGGCTGGCGCATCACCTTTGCCAGCCCCGCCGGTGAAGGCGAACACAAGGCTGACTTGGCCAGCCTGGGCATCGCCGAACAAAACATCGAGCTGAACAACAGCAGCTTCGATGACTTTGTCCGCGAGCTGAACCCGGACGTAGTGCTATTCGACCGCTTTATGATGGAAGAGCAATTTGGCTGGCGCGTGGAAAAGCACTGCCCTACCGCTCTGCGCCTGCTGGAAACCTCGGACCTGCAAAGCCTGCGCGATGCCCGCCAACACGCGTTGAAAGAGCAGCTGGCGGCCGGCAACCACGAGGATTTCACCCAGTTGCTGAACCTCGACCACAGCCAACTGTT
>NKIE01000896.1 GCA_002256055.1 Pseudomonas sp. PGPPP3
CCATAGGCCTCCAAGCAGACCCAGTGTCCACAGCACAATGCAAAACGGGAGCCGAAGCTCCCGTTTTGTTGTTACCCGGCGGCGCTATTAACGCGGAAAGGCAGGTGGGTTAACCCCGGCCATGTCTTCCATCACGCGCACAACCTGGCAGCTGTAGCCAAACTCGTTGTCGTACCACACGTACAGTACAACGCGATTGTCATTGCAGATGGTGGCTTCAGCATCAACCACACCGGCGTGGCGCGAACCGACGAAGTCGGTGGACACCACTTCCTGAGACTGGACGAAGTCGATCTGCTTTTGCAGATCCGAATGCATGGCCATCTGGCGCAGGTATTCGTTGATCTCTTCGCGGGTGGTGGCTTTCTCAAGGTTGAGATTGAGAATGGCCATCGACACGTTTGGCGTCGGTACGCGAATGGCGTTGCCGGTCAGCTTGCCTTTCAGTACTGGCAGCGCCTTGGCGGCAGCGGTGGCAGCGCCAGTCTCGCTGATCACCATGTTCAACGGTGCCGAACGACCACGGCGATCG
>NKIE01000091.1 GCA_002256055.1 Pseudomonas sp. PGPPP3
GTCCTTGATCCAGCTGGACAGGCGCGAACGGGAATACTCATCGAAGAGCTGAGCGGCGATTTGATCGAGACGCTGGCCACCGAGTTCACTAGGAACCTCGGCGCTATGTTGAATGATTTCAGGCATGGGCTGCTGCAGAGGGCGCTGAGCCTTTGGTTTCGGCTGCACGCTTGTGGTTAAATACGGCGTCTTTGTCCCGGCATTTCGGGACGCCCATCATAACAGGACGACTGCGCTCAAGACAGCCAGCCGTCACAGGGACGCAAGCCGCCATGCAAGTGAAACACCTGCTGCTGATCGCCATCCTCGGACTCACCGCCGCCTGTTCGTCCAATGACACCGTTGACGAAAACCTCAGCGAAACCGAACTGTACCAGCAGGCGCAGGACGACCTGGACACCAGCAGCTACAGCAGTGCCGTGAGCAAGCTCAAGGCTTTGGAATCGCGCTACCCATTCGGCCGCTACGCCGAACAGGCGCAGCTGAACCTGATCTACGCCTACTACAAGAACATGGAGCCGGAAGCGGCAAAGTCCGCCGCCGAGCGCTTTATCCGCCTGCACCCACAGGACCCGAACGTCGACTACGCCTACTACCTCAAGGGCCTGACCTCGTTTGACCAGGACCGCGGCATCATGGCGCGCTTCCTGCCATTGGACATGACCAAGCGCGATCCAGGCGCTGCACGCGACTCCTTCAACGAGTTCGCCCAGCTGACCAGCCGCTACCCCAACAGCCGCTACTCGCCCGATGCGAAAAACCGCATGGTGTACCTGCGCAACCTGCTGGCAGCCTATGAAGTACATGTTGGCCACTACTATATCCAGCGCCAGGCTTACGTCGCCGCCGCCAACCGCGGCCGCTACATCGTGGAAAACTTCCAGGAAACCCCCGCAGTGGCCGACGGCCTGGCACTGATGGTTGAGTCTTATCAACGTTTGGGCATGACCGACCTGGCCGCTACCAGCCTTGACCTGCTCAAACAGAACTACCCTGAATCGCCGTTCCTGGTCGACGGCCAGTTCGTGCCCAGCGAAGCCGAAGCCGACAACCGCAGCTGGCTGAGCAAGGCTACCCTCGGCCTGCTGGAAAGCGACGCCCCACTTCCACCAGGCCAGACCCGCGCCAGTCAAGACGTGATCCGCCAGTACGAAAATGCCGAGGAAGAAATCCCCGACGAACTGCAGCCGGAAAACCAGGACGAGGCCACTGATGACGAGTCGGCCAGTGACGACAGCACCAACCGCTCCATCTGGAGTTACATGACTTTCGGTGCGTTCGACTGACCATCCCTGGATGATCTGAAAAGGGAGGCCATTGGCCTCCCTTTTTTATTCAGACCACCGATCAAGCTCAGCGCCCCTGTGCTGACACCTCGCCGCCGGCTAAACTCGGGGTTTTCGCCAAGATGAGATCGCCATGCTTCTTCGCCTGTTGTTTACGCTGGCCCTCCTAGGTGCCTTAATCTGGTTCTGGCGCCGCAATCGCCGCACAGATACTCGCCCACCGCAGGCCGAACCCAGCAGCGAAACCATGGTCCGCTGCGCCCGCTGCGACATTCACTTGCCGCAGCGCCTGGCTTTGCAACAGCAAGACCACTGGTACTGCTGCCAGGAGCACTTGCAACAAGGCCACGCCACGCGTGAGCAATGAAACCATCCCCCTGAGCAGTAACCAGGGCCTGCGCATCCTGCGTCTGTCACACCTGTATCGCCTGATCATTGGCATCGCTCTGGTGGTGCTGATCTCCAGCGACATCGACGAACAGGTGCTCGACCTCGCCAACAGTTCGCTGTTTCGCTATGTGAGCTGGGCCTATCTAGGCTGCAACCTGCTGTTCGCCGCCTGGGTGCGCAACCCTTCTCATCTCCTGCAGGTGTTTACTGTCGCTCTGCTTGATGTGCTGCTGCTCTCTGCACTGTTTTACGCTGCAGGCGGCAGCCCGAGCGGCCTGGGCAACCTGCTGATCGTCGCGGTGGCGATTGCCAACATCCTGCTGCGCGGCCGCATCGGCCTGTTGATCGCGGCCGTGGCCGCCATCGGCATGATCTACCTGACCTTCTACCAGAGCATCAGCCGCCCGGCAGCCGCCAACCAATACCTGCAAGCTGGCGCTCTCGGTGCGCTGTGCTTCGCCGCTGCGATCGTGCTGCAGGGCCTGACCCGCCGCCTGCAATTGAGCGAAAGCCTGGCCGCACAACGCGCCGCCGATGTGGCCAACCTGGAAGCCCTCAACAGCCTGATTTTGCAGCGCATGCGCACCGGCATTCTGCTGCTCGACAACCAACACCGCGTGCTGCTGGCCAACCCCGGCGCCCTGAGCCTGCTGGGCCATGAGTCACTGCAAGGTAAGGTGCTGGATCCGCACTGCATCGAGCTGGTCAAGCGCCTGCAACAATGGCGAATCAACCCAAGCATGCGCCCGCAAAGCATGCAGGCCTTGAGCAATGGCCCACTGCTGCAACCGAGCTTTGTGCACATGCAACGCGGCGAGAAAATCGACACCTTGGTGTTTCTCGATGATATCTCGCAGATCGCCCAGCAGGCACAGCAGTTGAAGCTGGCCTCCCTCGGCCGCCTGACCGCCGGTATTGCTCACGAAATCCGCAACCCGCTAGGCGCCATCAGTCATGCGGCGCAGTTACTGCAGGAATCAGAAGGGCTACCCAGCAGCGACCGGCGGCTGGCGCAAATCATCCAGGACCATTCACGACGGATGAATCTGGTAATTGAGAACGTGCTGCAACTGTCGCGCCGGCGCCAGGCCGAACCCCAACTGCTCGATCTCAAATATTGGCTGCACCGCTTCGCCAGCGAGTTCCGCCAGAACCTGCCCGAACAACAGACCCTGCACCTGAAAACCTGCAGCGGCAGCCTGCAAACCCGGATGGACCCGCACCAGCTGACCCAGGTGCTGACCAACCTGGTACAGAACGGCCTGCGCTACAGCAGCCAGTGCCACCCACAAGGCCAGGTCTGGCTCGACCTGTTTCGCGACCCGGTTAGCGATCTGCCGGTGCTCGAAGTGCTGGATGATGGCCCTGGCGTACCGGACGAACAGCTGCAGAATATATTTGAACCGTTCTATACCACTGACAACAAAGGCACCGGCCTGGGCCTGTATATTTCCCGCGAGCTGTGCGAGAGCAATCAGGCCCGCCTGGACTACCAGCGCCGTCAGAGCGGCGGCAGTTGCTTGCGCATCACCTTCGCCCATTCACGCAAACTGAGCTAATCATGAGCCGGCAGAGAGCCCTGATCGTCGACGACGAACCCGATATCCGCGAGCTGCTGGAAATCACCCTCGGCCGCATGAAGCTCGACACCCGCAGCGCCCGCAACGTCAAGGAGGCCCGCGACTGGTTGGCCCGCGAGCCGTTCGACCTGTGCCTGACCGACATGCGCTTGCCCGACGGCACCGGAATGGAACTGGTGCAGCATATCCAGCAGCGCTACCCCCATGTCCCGGTGGCAATGATCACCGCCTACGGCAGCCTGGACACCGCCATCACCGCGCTAAAAACCGGCGCTTTCGACTTCCTCACCAAGCCGGTCGACCTCACCCGCCTGCGCGAGCTGGTCAACACCGCCCTGCGCCTGAGCACCAACGACAGCGACGAACGCCCCGTAGATGATCGCCTGCTTGGCGACTCTCCACCGATGCGCACCCTGCGCGGGCAAATAGGCAAACTCGCGCGCAGCCAGGCGCCGGTGTATATCAGCGGCGAATCGGGCAGCGGCAAGGAGCTAGTGGCACGCCTGATCCACGAACAAGGACCACGCATCGACAAGCCCTTCGTTCCGGTCAACTGCGGCGCCATTCCGTCCGAGCTGATGGAGAGCGAATTTTTCGGCCACAAGAAAGGCAGCTTCACCGGCGCCATCGAAGACAAACAGGGCCTGTTCCAGGCGGCCAACGGTGGCACCCTGTTTCTGGATGAAGTGGCCGACCTGCCCTTGCCCATGCAGGTCAAACTGCTGCGCGTAATTCAGGAAAAAGCCGTACGCAGCGTCGGTGGCCAGCAGGAAGTCATCGTCGACGTGCGCATCCTCTGCGCCACCCACAAAGACCTGGCCGCAGAAGTCGCTGCTGGACGCTTCCGCCAAGATCTTTACTACCGCCTCAACGTAATCGAATTGCGCGTGCCGCCACTGCGAGAGCGCCGCGAAGACATTGGCCTGCTGACCGAACGCATGCTCTCACGCCTCGCACAAGGCAGCGGCCTGCCCTGCGCCAAGCTCAGCAGCGAAGCTCTGGACAAGCTAAAAAGCTACCGCTTCCCCGGCAACGTCCGCGAGCTGGAAAACATGCTCGAACGCGCCTACACCCTGTGCGAAAACGAGCACATCCAGGCCAGCGACCTGCGCCTGGCGGAAGCCAGCAGCACTGCCGAGAGCGGCGAAGTCAGCCTCGCCGGCATCGACAACCTGGAAGATTATCTGGAAAGCGTCGAGCGCAAGCTGATCGAACAAGCACTAGAAGAAACCCGCTGGAACCGCACCGCAGCCGCCGAACGGCTGGGCATGACCTTCCGCTCCCTGCGCTACCGGTTGAAAAAACTCGGCATCGACTGATGACGCCAACCGCAAACGGAAGCAACCCAATACAGATCCGACGCACAGATCAAAGCACACCCAAGCGCCCAGCCGGCGCATAAGGGACAGGGTCGACAATCGGCTCGCGCCCAAGCATCAAATCCGCTAGCAACTGGCAACTGGCCGGCGCCAACACCAAGCCATTGCGAAAATGCCCACAGTTCAGCCACAGCCCAGGGTATTCAGGCACCTCGCCGATATAAGGAATGCCTTCAGGCGAACCCGGTCGCAACCCAGCCCAATGCCCCACTATTTCGGCATCCGCCAGCGCCGGCAGCAAGGCAACCGCAGACGCCTGCAAACTGGCCAACGCCTCGTCCGTAGGCGTTTTGTCGAAGCCCGTATATTCCAGCGTGCTGCCCACCAAAATATGGCCATCCTTGCGCGGGATGGCATAGCGGCCGTTGGCCAACACCATGCTCGGCAGAAAATCGTCAGCACATTTATAAAGGATCATCTGCCCCTTCACCGGCTCGACCGGCAAAGCGAGCCCAAGCTTGGCCAGCAACTCACCACTCCAAGCCCCGGCAGCCAGCACCACCTTAGACGCCCGCAGTTCACCCTGCTTGGTTTGCACGCCACAAATTCGACCGTTTTCACGAATAAAGCCACTGACCTGACACTGCTCACGCAACTCGACATTGGACATCTGCAACAAGGCCTCGCGCAGCGCTCGCACTAGCCTCGGATTACGCACATTGGCCACATCCGGCATATGCAGCGCCCGTGTAAAGCGTTTGGCTAAAACCGGTAGCGCATTTTGCACCCCGGAGATATCCGCAACCCGCATCGGACGCCCCTCTCGCTCAGCCCAAGCAAGAGCTTCAGCTTCATCCTCCAAGTCCAACCAATACAAACCGGTCACATGAACTTGCGGATCAATCCCAGTCTCAGCCTCCAATCGACCGGCAAACTGCGGATAAAAATCCTGCGACCAATGCGCCAAAGCCGTCACCGCCGCACTGTAGCGCCACGGATAAAGCGGCGAAATGATCCCACCACCGGCCCAGGAAGACTCACGACCACACGAATGACTTTCCAGCAGAAGAACATTTTCACCAGCCGCAAGCGCTCGAACGCTCAACAAACCAATAACGCCACCACCCACAACAATCACGCGCTCAGCAGCATTCAAACTGGCATCTCCAAGAAAAACCTCTTTAATCAAGAAACCCCACGGATTAGGGCGCGCATCATGCCAAAACGGAACATGGCCGGGTTCAGTATTACTGAACTTCTAGCAACACTATCAATCACGTCTGGACTGCTTTTTATCGGAGTGCCGACACTATGCCGAATGCACGAAAGAATGCAGCTATCGGATACCTGTCAAGACTTATACGGCCTTGTGCAGTTCACTCGGCAACAGGCCATCAGCCAACAAGTCCGGGTCACCTTGTGCCCCTTACTGGCCTCCGGCGACTGCTCGACTGATTGGCAGCATGAGCTAGGCGTATTTACCGACCCTAATGGTAATCGCCATTTAGACGCTGACGAAACGCTACTGCGCTCCATAACCATTCCACAGAAGCTGAGCATTACATGGCGCGGCATGGGTAGCGGTAACAGCCTGCACTTCAGTAGTCAGGGCGTAACCTTCGTCAGCAATGGCACATTTCGCCTGAGCATCGCCGACCAAGAGCGGCAACTGGCCGTTAGTCGCATCGGTAAACCGCGGATTGTTGCCAGCCAATAACCGTCTACCCCCTAACTCCCGCCGAGCATCTCGTCAGAGTTGTCAGCGCAAGGCTCGACACATACCTTGTGCCATACGGATAAGGGGTATTTTCATGCACGGACAACGCGGTTTCAGTCTCATAGAACTAATAGTCACCTTGATTGTGCTGGCCATTGCAGCCAGCATCGCAATGCCGAACCTGACACAGTTCATCGTCAGACAGCGGGTCAGCACGCAGGCCAGTGAACTACTGAACGCATTGGCCTATGCACGCAGCGAAGCAAGCAAAATCAACAGTAACGTTGTTGTCATCCCAGCCACCAATGCCGCAACCGGCTGGAGCAATGGCTGGTGCGTAGGGCCCTCGTCGATTGCCAACTGCAATGATGCAGCCGTCCTCAAAAGCTACCAACCAAATGCAGACAGCGTGAACATCACATCACCCTATCTGCAAGCCACCAACAAGCTGACTTTCCGCCGTGATGGAACCCTGCTTTCAGGCATAAGCGCCGAATCGTTCAACATTACATCCGAGCGATTGGAATCATCTGACAATGGTGCTCGCTGCATCACCCTCAATGCACTCGGCAAAGCCTCTATGACTAAGGTGAACCGCGATGATGGCTGTTAATAACGTGAGTTACTGCAGGGGCTCATCCCTAATTGAAGTTCTGATCACCCTTCTTATTTTCACTGTTGGGCTTTTGGGATTTGCGGGATTACAGCTCAACGCTTTACAGAGTACCGGCGATAGCTCCCAGCGGTCGCAGGCGGTCTGGATTACCCAAGAGCTTGCCGAAAGGATGCGAGCAAACGCCGCTGCAACGATTAATGACTATACATCCGCTGCAACTAACTGCAGTAATTTACCTACTCAAATTTGTGCAGATCATTACAACCCCGTTGGCGGCGCAAAAGTAAACGCAACTCAATGCATTCCAGCTCAAATGGCAGCATTTGATGTATGGGAAGCCCAATGTTCTTACAGCGGCACAGCCACCTATCAAGCTAACAGCACTGCAGCTAACGGCCGTTACAGCAGTCGAGATTTTCTATCGACACCAGCATCTGGAACTCAGCCGCTAGCCCTAAACGCCTCAGGAACACGCCTGATAATGACCTCAAACTGGTCAAGCAAGGGAGCTAAAACAACTGCTGGCGAATCCCTTTCCTCCTCTCTGGATGTTCAAAGATGAATCATCTTCCGAGCCGCCAAGCAGGCATCAGCCTGATTGAACTCTTAGTAGCGTTGGTACTTGGCCTTGTTTTACTTCTCGGTATTAGCCAAGTCTTTCTCTCCAGCCGCCAAACATTTGCCACCAATGAAGCAATGTCCAAGCTTCAGGAAAATGGACGCTTCGCACTTGAGTTTATTGCCCGAAGCGCTCGCCAAGCAGGCTATTTATCCCCTGGTTCAACACTAGACATGCCTTACCCTGCAGAGCCCGTTGCCTGCGGCCTAGGTACGACTTCTAGCAATCCGTGCGCAGTTAACGGAACAGGTTCTGGCTCCTCATCAGATCGTGTGAGTTTTACATCTGAGCCAATATTAACAGATGGCGCCTTGCGTGATTGTGCCGGCACCACTGTAACCACCAACAAAGTAATTATTAACTCATACTTTATTATCGCCGCTGACGCCAACAACCCTCAGCCTGCACTTGCATGCAGCTCTTACAACCGCACAGACAGTGCTTGGATCACACAAAACCAACGTTTAATCGACGGAATTGAATCACTACAAATTCTTTATGGCATCAACACTACAGGCAACTCAAAAAGCGTTAATCAGTTTGTATCTGCAAACAGGGTTACAAACTGGGGAAATGTGCTGGCAGTGCGAATAGCTGTTCTGGCCAACTCACTGGACGACACTAATCCAGCGCCACCACAGCGTAACTATTACCTGCTAGATGCAGCCCCTGCAACACCCGCCGCAGGCGACAAAAAAGCCAGGCAAATATTTACTACCACCGTTCATTTCAAAAATGTGTACTGAGGTAAAACCCTTGAATACCTTATCAACACTTCAAGATCAGCGTGGCGCAACCCTAATTGTCGCTCTTGTTTTCTTATTGATCCTCACTGCTGCAGGGATTACTGCCGTCAGACTTGCAACAACGGAAGAACGCATGGCCAGCAACAGCCAGTTTCGCGGAGCAACATTTCAACTGGCGCAGAGTGAAATAAAAGCACACCTGCTTAGTTTCAACACAAATGTGGCCAACCGCGCACCACTGCAAGCGGCCTTAGATAAGGCGGCAGAGCCAATAACCCGCTTCCCGAATAGACTGGCAGCTCAAACCCTAACAGCCCAAATCAGCTCCAGTGGACTAACGCAGAGCAGTCAAGTCAATTCCCTCGCAAACATTGACTGCCTTACCCTTGGCCTTGGTGACTCGGCTGAAAACTTTACCTGCCGACAGTATGAAATAACAACGCGATCAACTCTGACCGGCGGCGCGTTCTCAGAACAGGTACAAGGCATTTACTTTATCACCCCCAAAAGCTGAA
>NKIE01000092.1:0-2080 GCA_002256055.1 Pseudomonas sp. PGPPP3
TTGAAAAACAAACCTCGGAGTCGCCACACCGCACAATTACAGACTGGCTTGAGATAGAACGGGCTCTACCGGATCTGCTTGAGCAGCTCGATGTCCGCATGATCAATGGCACGGCAAAGGATGCATTGGACTATGCCGACAGCGCCACAGGGCTAAAGGTCATTGCCATAGGCGGAGACAAACTTGCCCGAGGACTCACGCTGGAAGGACTGTGCGTCAGCTACTTTCTCCGCGCCTCAAAAATGTACGACACACTGATGCAGATGGGGCGCTGGTTTGGCTATCGACCGGGATATCTGGACTTGTGCCGCCTTTACACCACTGAGGATCTGGTCGAGTGGTTTGAACACATTGCCGACGCCGCCGAAGAGCTTAGAGCCGAATTCGACTTCATGATGGAAAGCGGCCTTACCCCACGCGACTATGGCCTCAAGGTTGTGTCCCACCCAGTATTGATGGTCACATCACCGCTAAAAATGCGGACGGCGAAAACTCTGCATCTGTCTTTCAGCGGCGATATCGTCGAAACAATCAGCTTCTTCAAAAATCCCACAAAACTCAAACAAAATCTGGATGCGTTCAACTCCTTTGTCGCAAGCATGGGGAAAGCTTCCTCAATTCCCCCGCAGGACAGAAATGGTCGACAGGATTCTTGGAGTGGTGCGCGCTGGATCGATGTGCCAGTGCAGCCAGTAGTCGATTTTCTAAGGTCGTACCAAACGCACCCTGACTCCCGAAAGGTAAGAAGCGATTTACTCGCGAACTTCATAGAGGAAATGAGCCGTATCGGCGAGCTCACCTCTTGGACGGTTGCTGTGATTGGTGGTGGCGTTGCCGGACCGGAAAGCGTCGCAGGCCAATCAATCAAGCGCATGAAGCGAACAAACAAATCTCCTGAATCCGAAGACAAGTACTCCATTGGCCGCTTGCTCTCACCTCAAGACGAAGCATTAGATATTGATGAGAAGGCATGGAATGTCGCACTTGAGTGGACACAGAAAGAATGGAGACCAGACCCGACACGCTCAAGAAGCAAAGAATTACCCGTGGTTCCCAGCGGCCCCTGCATTAGACGTATCCGTGGTTTTGGGAGCGACACTGTCCCCCCCACGCCCGAAAGAGGGCTACTGCTGATATCTATTCTCGACCCGAAACAATCTGAGGTTGAGGGCGTTGACACGCCTGTCATTGCTTTTGCTATCAGCTTTCCTTCTAGTCATGCAGGGAAATCAGTGCCCTATGTCGTCACAAACCTTCTATGGGAGCAGCAATATGGCGGCGCTGAGTAGCAGCGAAATTCTGGGTACTTGGAGAGCGCTTCCCGGTAACGCATCAACCCCGGGATGGAGATCCATTGATCTATTTCAGTCAGGCACCTGTCGAGTAAAGGCAGCAAGGCATGCGCCCGGAAATGAAGAGGCCATTCTGATTGGGTTTTCGAGTGCCAAGCTGGCTCCGACGTCACAGCTACCCCAGGGACAGGGATTTCGCATGGAAAGAGCAGCTCTTGGCGAGACTGCTAGCGAATATCAATGGCTTGCAGTCGTTCGACAATCTGCGGGCAACCTTGAACTATTTGCCACTGTTGTGACGGATATCTGCGGGCTCATTGACTCGTCCAATAGCGGCCCTGAAGAGTTGCTGTATCAACGGCTGCTTGGGAGGGTGCGCGGATGGCAGGAGTTCATGCGAAGGGGCCGTGAAGGACTTAGCATCGAGGCAGAACTGGGGCTCGTAGGTGAGATATGCCTGCTGCGCTACCTTCTTGATGAAGGCGTACCGCTTTTCTCTGCAATTGATGGATGGAAAGGACCGCTCGACGGTCTGCACGACTTCCAACTGGGGACAGGAGCAATAGAGGTCAAATCAACAATGGCCACGGAAGGCTTTCCAGTAAGGATTGCCTCTTTGGACCAGTTGGACGACTCCCAGTGCCCGCCACTCTTCCTTGCCGCGCTCCGCTTCGGGTCGAACGAGTCGGGAATGACGCTTCCCGAGTACGTCTCGGATACTCGCCATCTTCTGGAGCCAGATCCTGCAGCGACAAGACTTTTCGAGCAGGCACTGCTTCATGTCGGCT
>NKIE01000092.1:2098-4889 GCA_002256055.1 Pseudomonas sp. PGPPP3
CAAGCGAGATCAGGATCCATCTCGTGGATTCTGACTTCCCTAGGCTGACACCTTTCAACATCCCTACATCTATTCGCCGAGCGCAGTATGAACTCGATCTGGCATTGCTTCCGGTCGATCACTGCCCTCTGTCGGATGTGCTTGAGAAACTTGGAGTCGTTTGATGGAACTTGTGGATTTTCTGCGAGAAACGCAGGCATCAATCAGAGAAGAAATCGAGAAAGATGTGGCTCCAGGTGCAGCACCGGTTCCCGCCGAAGCTGTATTCACCGAACAGGTCATGACCCATATGGCAGATGAGGGCATCACCTTCGAGCCAACCGTATGCCACTACGAGGCCAAAGTCGGTGGCAGCATCGGCGGAAAAAGCGCGGCCTATAAGGTCAGAATCAGTGGCTACTCGGTGTCCGAAACCACAGACGAAAATGGAAACCCCGACAGGCTTGATCTGTTTGTCAGTCTCTACAAGGCATTGGACGAGATCGAATCCCTCCCCGACCAAGAAGTCGGCAAGGCGGCAAAAGAAGGCCTGCAGTTCCTCAGGTTCTGCGCAACCGGGCAGCTAGCTGGAAAACTCGATGAAACCAACGATGCCTACGCGCTAGTAACGGAAGTCGAACGTATCTTCAAGACACTCGACAGCATAAGGATTTTCATAATTACTGACGCGCTGGTCAAAACAAGGACCTACGCTCCCCATGATGTCGAAGGTAAGCAGGTCCGACTTGAAGTCATGGACATTCAGCGGCTTTTTAACCACTGGCAGCAAGGCCGACCACGCGATGAACTCGTAGTCAATTTTCAGGACCTCTGCGGGACAGCGCTACCAAGCGTATGGGTTCCGGGCTCAGGCGACGACGAGTATGACTACGCACTGACAGCCGTTCCTGGTGAGGCACTACGCTATCTCTACGAAAAATACGGCCCGCGCATTCTTGAAGCCAACGTACGCTCATTCCTTGGGGTAAACAGCAAAGGGGTGAACAAGGGGATTCGCGACAGCCTGCGGAATAATCCTGACCGTTTCATGGCATACAACAATGGCATCGTTGTGGTGGCCGATGCCGCCAAACTGGACCGAGCAACAGATGGATCAACAGGCATCCTGTGGCTTCAGGGCATGCAAATAGTTAACGGTGGGCAGACGACTGCCTCCATCTACTTCGCCAAGAAGAAAAACCCCGAGATAGATCTAAGTAACGTACGAGTCCCTGCCAAGATAATCGTCCTGCGAAATGGGCAAGGCGATGACGAAGAGCTGATCTCGAATATTTCTCGGTATGCCAACAGCCAGAATGTCGTCAAGCAATCAGACCTTTCCGCAAACAAGCCATTCCACCGTGAGCTGGAGAAACTGTCCATGCGCACATATTGCCCGGATGGTGTTGGCCGCTGGTTCTACGAGCGATCAGCAGGAAGCTACAAGGTGATGCTGGAAAAGGAAGCGACAACACCTGTTCAAAAGAAAAAACTGCAGGCAGCCATACCGACATTCCGCAAGATCACCAAGCCGGATCTGGCTAAGTTCCTGCTCACTTGGGATCAAAAACCCCATGTGGTTAGCTTGGGTAGCCAGAAGAACTTTCAGGCATTCATGGATGAACTAGGCGAGCGAGAGAGCGTTGGGGAGGATGTGATCCCGGATCAGAATCAGTTCATGGAAATGATTGCAAAGGCAATTATATTCAAGTCTGCCCAGAAGATCGTCAGACCCTTGTTCCCCGCATTCCAGGGAAATATCACGGTCTACACAATCTCCGTACTCGCCCTCAAAATGGCCAGCAGTTTCAATTTCCATCGTGTCTGGCAGGAACAAGCCATATCACCTCAGCTACAAAGACAGATAGCAACTTGGGCACATGAAGTGAATGACGCGCTTCATCGCGGAGCCAGCGGAAGAATGATTTCTGAATGGGCGAAGAAACAAGAGTGCTGGTGGCAAGTGAGGGATACCCGCTACTCCGAGGTACAGCCTGGGGTCCCTGAGTTTTCTTGAGCGAGGGCAACATTGTAGGAGGGGGGGGAGCCCTCCCATAAGCATAGGCCGGGGATGTCTACCGGAGCGGGGGTAGTCCAAGCTGAAACGACCCTAATTTTGTAGGCACTCAATGAGAGAAAATGGCAGACGATACATATCTGGACCAGGGTTCATCTTGACCGGTCGAACCATCATCCATCTATCAATAACGTGGGAACAGCAACCGGAAATTCTAGTAATTCCGGTTGCTCAAGCTGGTCACTAGACATAAAGCTGTTAGCACTGACACGCTAGGGCGTACCGCTCGCCGAAGGAACAGACTAGATATGAGCTACCCAGCGCTTCTCAAGCAAGTCATTCGAACAGTTGAAAGCGCTGGTGAACGCCTCATTAAGGAGTGGCAACGACCTGATGGCCCGCGAGGCTCTGGCGACAAAGCCGAAGTTGACCTAGAGATCGAATCACAGCTGCGACCCGAGTTGCTTTCGCTCTTGTCATGTGATTTTTGGGGCGAAGAGACGGGCTCTGAGCTTACTGGTGCGGACCATTGTTGGGTAATCGATCCAAATGACGGTACCGCGGACTTCCTTAGGGGATACAAGGGCTCTGCTCTCTCAATCGGCCTGCTCAGAAACTCAGAGCCGGTGCTCGGGGTAGTGTATGCACCCGTTTTGGAAGATCAACCAGCCGATTGCATTGCCTGGGCGGAGGGAATGCCGCATGTACTGCGTAACGGAATGCCCGTGATGATGACACTTGCTAACCGAACTCTAACGGAAGGCACCAAAGTGATGGTCAGCATGGCGGCACAAT
>NKIE01000092.1:4997-8747 GCA_002256055.1 Pseudomonas sp. PGPPP3
AGCTTTGCGCGCCAGCCGCTTTCGTACCAATGCCAAGCATCGCTTACCGACTGGCACGCGTTGCCGCTGGCGACGGAGTAGCCGGTGTATCGCTGTATCCGGTCTCGGCGCATGACGTCGTTGCCGGTCATGCTCTCCTAATTGGAGCGGGCGGAGCACTGCTGGATCAAGACGGGCAGCCCGTTTCTTACGCTACAGAATCTAGAATGAATACTGTCTCTCTTCGCTGCTTTGGTGGTGCAACTTCCGCATGCTTGGAGCTAGCCAGTCGCGACTGGAACAAAGTTTTGAATTCATCTTCTTGAACACGAGCCTAGATAACCTCAGCGGCAATGACTAAAGGAAAACTTGAAACGACTTACCCGTTTGATGGAGTAGCTTAGTACGTCGCGAAACATCAGACGGTTTGGTTTAGCAACGAATGCTGCTTTCCCAGACCAGCTTGAGATGTCGTAGCCAGCCTTGACCGCCACTGTATGAGCGAACCGCTCTAGCTGCGTGTGGCATCTCCCTCGGTCGCGTCGCGCTCTTCTATCCTCGCCAAGATCCATTCCTGCACCTCGGTATCGACCCAGCCGACAGAACGGTCGCCCAAGGAGACCGCCTTCGGGAAGGAGCCTTCACCTATGTACTTGTAGATAGTCGATCTGGCTAGACCAGTCGAGTAGATGACTTCTTTCAGGCGGATAATTCGCACACGCAAGTTTCCTCGATCAGCTTAGGGGGAAGAAAGGGATTTGAACATGCCAGCTAGTGGGCCCAGCCTGCCTGTGATCTTAAATGGAAATTGTGAGCCTATTGACTATCTGATTTTTGGTAGTAAGAGCTTAATTTAAGCAGCCTCCCAACGTTCAGCGTGAGTTCCTTGGCACGATACCAACCTGCATACCGAACGGGTTAAACACGCTATTCAAGGTCTGAATGGTCGGGTTGCTTTCATCATGCTCTAGCTGCCGCAAGGCCCGCAGGGACAGCTTACACATCTGCGCGAACCGCGCCTGCTGCAACCCAGTTACGTCCTTGCGTAATCGCCGCACCGCCTCTCCGATAGTGATGTCGCCAGAAGCCAGCTGCTCCTGCAGTTCAGTGAGAATCCGATTTCGGTCGAGAATATCCATTAGATCAGCCCCCAGTTTTTGAGCCGCTGAGGCATATCTCGCAACGCTACGCGCGGATGGTTCATTGTCGCGGCGGGCAATTCATCAGCACTCAGCAAGTCAGGCAAAGCCAGGAATGTTTGTGCTGCGGCCCTGAGCCGCTGAAATAGCTCATCAGGCTCGATCCACTCAGCAGCTTCATAGCAGGCAGCGTTCCAGTCGACCTGACCGGCCACCTCAATCTGCTTTGGCCATTTTGTTGTTCGCGTTACACCTTCATCATCCATGACCATAGGAGCCAGATCATAGATTGGGGCCAGGCTCACGCCTTGCTCAGTTCGAAGGATTGAGGTGTTTCGACCATGATTGTCTGAGTTGCCAAGAATCTGATTCAGTAAATCACGCCGCATGTACTCGAATACCAAATCACCAACCTGTTTGGCCTGTCCAACGTTTTGCCATAACGCGACCAAGTTTCGTATCACATCCGAATGCGACATATAGCTGCCAGCTTCGACTACGCCCGACAGTGAATACATCGACTCAACAGCGACACGATTAACGCCTGCAGGACCAACCCCACGATCAAAGCGGTGCATCCACAGGCTGGGCTTCTTTCCCTCCTCCAACGCCAACCCTTCGGCTGCGATGGTATCGAGTCCCAACCGCCGAACAGCTCGATAGAAGCAGTACTCGCTGCGGAGGATGTCCTGATCAGTCTGACTGGCTTTGTTGCGTGCGAACTTCACAAACCAGTGCTGGGCAGCATCTGCATCGGGCAGTACAGCGTCGGGATGCAATGCGCCATGGCGGTCTTCTGTTAACAGTAGCTTTGGCGCCTCACCGCCTGCTCCAGTAGCACCGCCAATTGCAGCTCCCTGCTCATAGGCATACTCCAAAAAGCGTGAGTCGCGGCTGACCACTTCGTCTCGCGTAAAACCCAACACAGGACTGCCTGCGATTGCGCCTGCCGACTCCTTGATGCGCAAATTTCCAATAGGCGCAGGCGTACAGCGCCCCAACAGAAACAAATCCAGGTTCATGCCCTCCGGTCGCTCACCACTCAAACGCTTCAGCAAAAAGCGTCTAGCCGCGCCAGCAGGCAAGATATCGAAGAGAAAAGCCGGAGCCTTCTTACTCCGCCAAGAGTCCCAACCCAGAGGTAAAGTGGCACTGACAGCGCCATTCAGACGAGTGCTAATCGAGTCGAGGGAGCCCACTAGATAGCCCTGCTCGTACCCATACGTACAAGGACCATCCAACCCTAGGTCAGGCTGCTCGAAACCAATCCCCATGGCGTCCTGCCATTCGCCAGCCGCATAGATTTGTAGAGTGAGCTTGTGCATAGCAATCACCGGCAACTTAATGCCTAAACCTTAGCAAAGCCGCAACAAAAAGGCAATTAAATGCCTATAAAGGCTCTAAAACAATCAAAAAGGGCACTTTAATACCTATAGATATCCGGTGCTCAGCAGACACTTACCTAGGCACTGCGCGGGTTCAACTCCCCTGCGAGGATTTGAACCCACAATTTGGATTCGCTACATGCCTCTTGACGAAGAGCTCAAGGTTTCTATACTCGGGGTCGTGACTGTATGAATTCCAACAAATCACTGGCGAAAGGCAACTGACCTAGAACCGTTGATTTGAGCAGGGGCAAGACGTTTAGGATTCAAATCCCCCCGGCCCACCAAATAAGCCCCTGATTTTCCTAGAGAAAGTCAGGGGTTTTTCTTTGGGTGTCGAAAAGTAGTCGAAAGGTTTACACCTACAAGATCGCCTCCAGACCTTGGCATACGACTGCGAATCTACTAACGTTGTGATGCCGGTACTCATTAGAGAGCGGTGTTGGGCCAGTTCGCGTAATGCGACTGGTACCGTTCTGTCTCCATATCGAGCGGGCGGACTTCCTGAAACTTAATAGGAGGCCGCCATGGCTCTCAATCCCGTCCAAAAACACCGTCAATCCGCCTTCGAACGCCAGAATGGGAAATGCTGCTATTGCGGCTTTCAGATGTGGCGCGACTCCGCAGAACATTTCGCTCAACAGCACGGAATATCTTTAACCCAAGCTCGGCACTTTCAGTGCACGGCTGAGCATCTCGTTGCTCGCCAGGACGGCGGGAAAGATGGGAAAGGCAATATCGCCGCTGCGTGCAAGCGCTGTAATCAACTGCGCCATCAAAGAAAAAGCGCCCCGAGTCCGAGCAGATACCAAGAGCACGTCCAGCGAAGACTCAACAAAGGAGGCTGGCACGCGCTGCCAGCAAAGGCACGGCTTTTACGAAGCGAGGTGCCTAGCCTTCAGGTATAGCGGCAGAAGAAAGAGGACCAAGCCTGATGGCATCCAGCAGATGATCCGGCGCCAAATGCGCATAGTCATCGCCAAACTGGAGTGGCCTAGGATCTTCTGCAAGGTCAGGATATTTCCGCCGTTCTGAATGAAGTGACTGGCGAAGGTATGACGGAGGCCATGCGCGGCCTGCCCTTTCGGTAGCTGGATAGTCGTCTTTGCCAGTGCACGACGGAACGAGGTAATGGCTGCATTGGGTTGGCCATGCTGCTTCCAATGACGAACGATCTTGGCTTCCAGCTCTGCCGTGATCGGTACAGAACGTACCTTCCCGCTCTTGGTTCCACTGAACGTGATCAC
>NKIE01000897.1 GCA_002256055.1 Pseudomonas sp. PGPPP3
CGCAGGCGGTGCGCTGGCAGTGGGCGCTGCACACCACAGCGCCAAGCAACTGGCCGCCGGCACATGGGCCACGGCGGCGATCGGCTTGGCCGGCATGGCGGCCGGTGGCGCCGCGCTCTACCTCACGCGCCCACGCCCGGCACCGTTTTCGCGGGCATGAGTGCTTCGCCCAAACCCGGCGCAGCCTACCGGCCCGAGCTTGACGGGCTGCGCGCCATCGCAGTTGTGCCCGTCATCGTCTTCCATGCGGATGCTGCGCTGTTTCCGGCAGGGTACCTGGGTGTAGACGTCTTCTTCCTGATATCCGGCTACCTGATCACACGCATCCTGCTGGCCGAACTGGCCCAGCAGCGCTGGTCGATCAGCGCCTTCTACGCCCGTCGGGCGCAGCGCATCCTGCCGGCCCTTCTGGCCGTCATCGCACTGAGCCTGCCGGCCGCCATCCTGATCTTGCCGCCCGACGATCTGAAGTTCATGGGCCACAGCCTGGCCTGGCTGGGCGGCCTGGGCGCCAACATCTTCTTCTGG
>NKIE01000898.1 GCA_002256055.1 Pseudomonas sp. PGPPP3
CTTCATTGCAGCATCTATCACCACATCAAGATTATTAGCTTCCCCCATGGCGCCAAAGTACAAAATAACGTTACGCCCCTCCCAACCAAAGTTTCGGCGAACGTCTATACCAGCCTCGGTGTCTGGATACAACATATGCGTATCAACACCGCACGTAATGACCGCCAACTTTTTCTCAGACCAACCGCGCCCGCTAATATTGTCCCGAATGCCTCGAGTCAATGCGACGACTCGATTGGCTTTATCATAGAGCACCCCCTCTATCCAAGACATTAGGCTTATCAAAGTGCGGTTGCGTAAAATACCCATCTGTATTGCTGATTCTGGCCAAAGATCTCGCACCTCCAATACCATAGGAATACGACGCAACTTACAGACTATCCATATTGGTAGCATTGGAAAAATCGGGGGGGAGGATGCCAAAACAACATCCGGCTTTTTCACTAGTAATAAGCCAATCGGCGCAGTAAATGAAAAAGATAAAAAACTAATTAAACGCCCTATGTAACTGCGATGCAATTCACTGT
>NKIE01000093.1 GCA_002256055.1 Pseudomonas sp. PGPPP3
ACGGCGAATTGCAGAGCAGCGTTGCCGATGGCCTGAAGATCCTCCGTGAGGCGCCATTGGGCGTCGAGCAGACCTTCGCCGGTTGGCAGGGCGAGGGCGCCCTGATCGGTCGGCTGAAACTGGATATTCCCCTGGCGGCCGGATAGACACCGGTGGTGCAGGTGGATTTTGCTACAGAGCAGGCGCGCCTGCAGGTTAGCGAGCCAGCCCTGCAGCTGAATAACATCAAGGGCGCCTTTCGCTTCAACAGCGCCACAGGCCTGAGTGCGCCGGATGTGCGGGCGCAGGTATTTGGTCGTCCCGTGCGGGCAAAAATTGTCGCCGAGGGTAAGCGCGGCAAGGCGCGAACGCGCATCGAGGCCTCTGGCCAGGTGGCCCTGAAAAGTCTCAGCGATTGGCTCGCGGTTAGCCAGGCACTGCCGGCCATTGGCGAGCTGCCATATCGCCTGGCCCTGACCCTGGACGGTGCAGACAGTCAGCTGCGGATCGAGTCAACGCGCTAAGGTGTGGCTCTCGACCTGCCGGCGCCTTTCGGCAAAACGGCCGCAGAAGCGCGTTATATCGACTGGCGCATGACCTTGCAGGGCAAGGAGCGGCGTTACTGGCTGGCTTATGAAGATCTGGCCAGCCTGGCGCTGGCTGCGCCTCCTGGTGCTTGGTCTGCCGGGCGTGGCCAACTGTTGTTGGGAAAGGGGCAGGCCGTGCTGCCGACCAGTCCTGGGCTCACCGTCGGCGGCAGCCTGAGCGAGTTGGACTGGGATGTCTGGCAATCTACGCTCAAGCGCTATGCGCCGGCGCAGAGCCCGGTGAGCAGCGACTTTATCCGCCGTGTGGTGCTTAAGATCGGGCGTTTCCAAGGCTTCGGGGTAACCCTGGAAAGCCTGGATGCGCAATTGACTCGTGCCCAGGCCGCCTGGCAATTACAACTGGACAGCGATCTGCTCACAGGCCGGATTCGCCTCCCCGATGCGCCGGGTGCCACCCTTGTGGCTAATTTGACTCGTTTACAGCTGCCGGCCAGTAAGCCTGCCGATCCGGCAGCGCCGCCGGCACCCGATGCCCTGGCCAGTGTCGATCCCCGGCAGATTCCGGCGGTGGATCTGAGCATTGCTCAAGTGCTGCAAGGTGATAGCCCGCTTGGCGCCATGTCGCTGAAGGCGCGGCCCACCGCTGCCGGGGTCAGCTTCAGCGAGCTCAGCATTGATCTTAAAGGTTTGCTGGTGACCGGCGGGCTGACTTGGGAGGGTGCACCGGGCGCTACCCGCAGCAATTACAGCGGGCGTCTCAAGGGTAAGGACCTGGCAGCCGTACTGACTGCCTGGCAGTTTGCCCCGAGTGCTACCAGTAAGAGTTTTCGTGTTGGAGTGGAGGGTAACTGGCCAGGCTCGCCGCTTAACTTCAACATGCGTCACCTCTCCGGTCAGGTGGATATCCGCCTCAACAATGGCCAGTTCCTTGAGGTCAAGGGGGGCTCGGCAGCGACCCTGCGCATTTTCGGTCTATTGAACATGAACTCCCTGGCTCGCCGCCTGCGCCTGGACTTTACCGACCTGACCGACAAGGGCCTGGCCTATGACAAGGTTGAGGGCGTCTTGCAGGGCACCGATGGCCAGTTCACCACCTCGGTACCGCTGACCCTCAAAGGGCCCTCGACCATCGTCGTCGATGGCCAACTGAACATGCGCCAACAGACCATTGATACGCGCATCCGGGTGACCTTGCCGGTGGCCAGTAACCTGCCGCTGGCTGCCCTGATCATTGGCGCGCCAGCCGTAGGTGGTGCCTGGTTTGTCGCGGACAAACTACTGGGTGGAAAAATCTCCTCGCTAACCAGCGTCGAGTACCGCGCGGTGGGGCCGCTAGACGATCCCTCGGTCACTTTCGTCAAACCCTTTTGAGCTTCTGCTGGCCATCGTTATTTAGCGATGGGCTAGCATGCGTCTGTTGTCCGTGCCGGAGACTGCCATGAGCTTTGCCGTAATCCAGATGGTCAGTCAGGATGATGTCCTGGCCAATTTGCGTGCCGCCCGACTGTTGCTTGAGCAAGCGGCTGCAGCGGGGGCGCGTCTGGCCGTATTGCCGGAGAACTTCGCCGCCATCGGTCGCCGTGATCTGCCGCAACTAGGGCGCGCCGAGGCCTTGGGTGAAGGGCCGATTTTGCCCTGGTTGCGCCAGGCTGCCCGTGATCTCGGTTTGTGGATTGTCGCTGGCACGTTGCCCCTGCCGCCGGATGACCAGCCCGAGGCCAAGCCCCATGCCTGTTCTTTGCTGATCGATGCGCAGGGTCAGCGCGTTGCTCGCTATGACAAATTGCACCTGTTCGATGTGGATGTGGCGGACAATCGCGGCCAGTACCGCGAGTCGGATGACTATGCCCATGGCGCCCGTTTAGTGGTGGCAGATACGCCGGTGGGCCGCCTGGGGCTGACGGTCTGTTATGACCTGCGCTTTCCCGCGTTGTACAGCGCCTTGCGTGTGGCAGGCGCCGAGCTGATCAGTGCGCCTTCGGCCTTTACCGCGGTGACCGGTGAGGCTCATTGGCAGGTGCTGGTGCGTGCTCGGGCAATTGAAACTCAGTGTTACCTGTTGGCCGCCAATCAGGGTGGCATCCATCCTGGCGGGCGGGCAACCTATGGCCATTCGGCGATCATCGATCCCTGGGGCCGGCCGCTGGCCGAGCAGGCGCAAGGCGAGGCGTTGTTGCTGGCCTGTCGTGATGCGGCAGAGCAAGCCGCCATTCGCCAGCGCATGCCGGTGCAGAGCCATTGTCGATTTTCTGTGGAGTTAGTATGAGCAACTTGTTGTTGTCGGTAAGTGAGCACCTGCTGGGCCCTGGCGGTCTGACCATCGAGCGTTTGCCCGCGGTGCTGGGCGAGTTGGCGGGGCCGGGTATCGATGCCGCCGATCTGTATTTCCATGGCCAGGTGTCGGAAACCTGGGTGCTAGAGGACGGTATCGTCAAGGAAGGCAGCTTCAACCTCGATCAGGGTGTGGGCGTACGCGCACAGTCCGGCGAGAAAACCGGTTTTGCCTACAGCAACGCCATCACCGCTGAGGCACTGAGCCAGGCCGCCCGGGCAGCCCGTTCGATTTCCCGTGCCGGTCAGGAAGGGCGTGTGCAGGTGTTCGCCAGCCCTCAGGTCAGCGCCTTGTACGCACAGGACAACCCGCTGGATGTGCTCAGCCGGGCGGAAAAAGTTGAGCTGCTCAAGCGCGTGGACGTCGCCACTCGTGCTCTTGATCCGCGTATCCAGCAGGTGACGGTGCGCCTGGCCGGTGTCTGGGAGCGTATTCTCGTGGCGGCCACCGATGGCAGCCTGGCCGCCGATGTGCGACCGCTGGTGCGTTTTAACGTCAGCGTGATCGTTGAGCAGAACGGCCGCCGCGAGCGCGGTGGCCATGGCGGTGGCGGACGCACCGACTATCGCTACTTCCTCAATGAGGACCGGGCCATGGGCTATGCCCGTGAGGCCCTGCGCCAGGCCCTTGTTAATCTCGAAGCGATTCCCGCGCCGGCCGGCAGCATGCCAGTGGTAATGGGCGCTGGCTGGTCCGGCGTGCTGCTGCACGAAGCGGTCGGGCATGGCTTGGAAGGCGACTTCAATCGCAAGGGCAGCTCGGCCTACAGCGGCCGCATGGGCGAGAAAGTGGCCTCCAGCCTGTGCACCATTGTCGATGATGGCACCCTGTTCGAGCGCCGTGGCTCCCTTAGCGTGGACGATGAAGGCACGCCGACTCAATGCACCACCCTGATCGAAAACGGCGTACTCAAAGGCTATATGCAGGACAAGCTGAATGCCCGCCTGATGGGTGTGGCCGCCACCGGTAACGGCCGGCGTGAGTCTTACGCACACCTGCCGATGCCACGCATGACCAATACCTACATGCTGGCCGGGGAAAGCGACCCCGAAGAAATCATCGCCTCCGTGAAGAAAGGCATCTACTGCGCCAATCTGGGCGGTGGTCAGGTGGATATCACCAGCGGCAAGTTTGTGTTTTCGACCAGTGAGGCCTACCTGATCGAGAACGGTAAGATCACCGCACCGGTGAAAGGCGCCACTCTGATTGGTAACGGGCCTGAGGCCATGGGCCGGGTGTCGATGGTCGGCAACGACTTGGCCTTGGACAGCGGCGTGGGTACGTGTGGCAAGGACGGTCAGTCGGTGCCAGTCGGCGTCGGCCAGCCGACCCTGAAGATCGATGTGATCACCGTCGGCGGTACAGGGGCGTGAATTCGTAGGCCAGGTGACGCACAGCGCCACCCGGCCAGAGCACGATGGGTGTGAGGCTTAACGCAAGCCGCGTTTAGCTTCATCCAGCTCGCGGATGTATTTGAATATTTTGCGGCTGGCGGCAGGTGGTTTGCTTTGTGCGGCTTCATGCTGCGCCTGACGAATCAGCTGGCGCAGGTGCTGGCGGTCCGTTTCGGGGTAGTCGCCAACGAAGCTGTCCAGTACGGCGTCATCACCGCCCAGCAGGCGGTCGCGCCAGCGCTCCAGGCCGTGAAAGCGTTCGTTGTACTGACGCGTGGAGGCGTCCAACTGATCGATCAGGGTCAGGATGGCGTCGATGTCCTGGTCGCGCATCAGCTTGCCGATGAACAGGATGTGCCGCTTACGGGCGATATTGGCCGTGTGCTTGGGTGCATCGGCCAGTGCTCGGCGCAGGCCGTCGGTGAGGGGCAGGCGGTTAAGCAGGTCGGGTTTAAGGGTGGTCAGGCGTTCGCCGAGATCCACCAGCGCATGCAGTTCGCGCTTGACCTGGGTTTTACTCTTCTCTTCGGAGAAGTCGTCGAGATAGTCAGACATGGGGCTGATCCAATGGGAAACGCTGCCATGATAACCAGACAAAGGCCGGCGGTCTTGGCTGAATGTAGTGAAGAATGAACTGGAGAGAAATATGAACGCATCGGCAACCGTTGGCCCGCAGGCCCTGCCGGAGCTGCAGCAGCAGGTTGAGCAGATTATCGCCGAGGCCGCCCGCCAAGGTGCGAGCGCCTGCGAGGTGGCGGTGTCCTTGGAGCAAGGGCTGTCGACCACGGTGCGCCAGGGCGAAGTGGAAACGGTGGAGTTCAATCGCGATCAGGGCTTTGGCATTACCCTCTACCTGGGCCAGCGCAAAGGCTCGGCCAGCACCTCGGCCAGTGGTGAGGCGGCTATTCGCGAAACCGTGGCGGCGGCCCTGGCGATTGCCCAGCATGCCTCCGCTGATGAGTGTGCCGGCCTGGCTGACGCGGCGCTGATGGCCCGTGAGTTGCCGGAGTTGGACCTTTATCACCCCTGGTCGATTACGCCGGAACAGGCGATTGAGCAGGCGCTGCGCTGCGAGGCGGCGGCGTTTGCCGCCGATCAGCGGATCAAGAATGCCGATGGCACCACGCTCAACACCCATCAGGGCTGTCGGGTGTATGGCAATAGTCATGGCTTTATCGGCGGTTACGCCAGCACCCGGCATAGTTTGAGCTGCGTGATGATTGCCGAAGCTGACGGCCTGATGCAGCGTGACTATTGGTACGACGTCAATCGCCAAGGCGAGTTGCTGGCAGATGCGGCGGGGGTCGGTCAGCGCGCAGCCTTGCGTGCGGTCAGTCGCCTGGGTGCGCGCCCAGTGCCGACCTGCGAGGTGCCGGTGCTGTTTGCTGCAGAAGTGGCCACCGGGTTGTTCAGTCACTTTTTAGCGGCGATTTCTGGCGGCAATCTCTACCGCAAGTCCTCCTTCCTGGAGGGGACGCTGGGTCAGCAACTGTTTCCCGACTGGCTACGCCTGGATGAGCGTCCGCATATTCCGCGAGCTCTGGGCAGCGCCACCTTCGATGGTGATGGCCTGGCCACGTACGCCAAGGCGTTTGTCGATGGCGGGATTCTGCAGTCCTACATCCTCGGCACCTATGCCGGGCGCAAGCTGGGCTTGCCGAGCACGGCCAACTCCGGCGGCGTGCACAACCTGTTTGTCAGCCATGGTGCGGACGATCAGGCTGCGTTGCTCAAGCGCATGGGCCGCGGCCTGCTGGTCACTGAGTTGATGGGCCAGGGCTTGAACATGGTCACTGGTGACTATTCGCGTGGCGCTGGCGGTTACTGGGTGGAAAACGGTGAAATCCAGTTCCCGGTCCAGGAGGTCACGATTGCCGGCAACCTGCGCGATATGTTCAAGCAGATTGTCGCGGTGGGCAGTGACTTGGAGCTGCGCAGCAACATACGCACAGGCTCGGTGCTGATCGAGAAAATGACGGTGGCGGGCAGTTAAGGCGGGCTGACGAAGGCGAGTAAGGTTTACTCGCCTTCGTCGAAGTAGTTGTTGATCAGCTCGATCACGGCTGTGAGCGCTTCATCTTCCTGTTCACCGCTGGTTGACAGGTGAATGCTTGTGCCTTTGCCGGCGGCCAGCATCATCACGGCCATGATGCTTTTACCGTCTACCAGGCTTTCTGGCGTGCGGCCCAGGCGTACCTGGCAGGGGAAGCGCCCGGCGACGCCAACGAACTTTGCTGCCGCGCGGGCGTGCAGACCAAGTTTGTTGATGATGGTGATTTCGCAGGCGGGCATGACGCGGTGCATCCTTTTAGCTGAGGTCGCGGTGGCGAACCTGTAGGTTTTTCAGTTGCGGCTTTAGGGTCTGTCCCAGACGTTCTGCCAGGTAGACCGAGCGGTGATGACCGCCGGTACAGCCGATGGCGATGGTCACATAGGCACGGTTGCTGGCGGCAAAGCGTGGAAGCCACTTGTAGAGGTATGCGTGGATATCGGTGTACATCTCATCTACATCAGCCTGGGCTGCGAGGTAGTCGATCACGGGCTGATCCAAACCGGAGTGGGCGCGCAGTTCGGGCTTCCAATAGGGGTTCGGCAGGCAGCGCACATCGAACACCAAGTCGGCATCAACGGGCATGCCGCGTTTGAAGCCGAAGGACTCGATCAGAAAGGCAGTTCCGGGTTCAGGCTTGTTTAACAGGCGCAGCTTGAGGCTATCGCGCAGTTGATAGAGGTTGAGATTGGTGGTGTCGATTTTCAGGTCGGCCAGATCGCTGATCGGCTCCAGCAACAGGGCCTCATCGCGGATGGCTTCGGCCAGGGAGCGGCTTTCGTCAGTCAGAGGGTGGCGCCGGCGAGTCTCGGAGAAACGCTTGAGCAAGGTATCTTCGTCTGCATCTAGATACAGTACATCGCACTGAATATGCCGCGCCCGGACTTCGTTCAGTAGCTCGGGAAATCGCTGCAAGTGAGTTGGCAGGTTGCGCGCGTCGATAGATACCGCCACCTGCGGTTGCAGCACTTCGGTATGCAGCAAGGCGCGCTCGGCCAACTCGGGAAGCAGGCCGGCCGGGAGGTTGTCGATGCAGTAAAAGCCGTTGTCCTCGAGAACATCGAGGGCGGTACTTTTGCCCGAGCCGGAGCGTCCGCTGACGATGATCAGGCGCATGTTCAGTGTCCGTTCTGCGCGTCCACTACGACCTGGTACAGAGCCTCACTGCTCTGGGCCTGGCGTAGGCGCTCACGAACCTCACTACGGTCGAGCATGCTAGCGATCTGGCGCAGCAGCTCCAGATGCTCGTCGGTTGCTGCCTCGGGAACCAGCAAGACAAACAGCAGGTCCACCGGTGCACCGTCAATGGCGTCAAAATCGACAGCACTGTCCAGGTGCAATACCGCACTCAATGGGGCGTGACAGCCAGGCAGGCGGCAGTGCGGAATGGCAATACCATTGCCGAAACCGGTCGAGCCGAGCTTTTCGCGGGCTATCAAGCTTTCGAAAATGTCCTGTTCATCCAGTTCGGGCAGCTCGGTGGCTACCAGGCTGGCAATCTGTTCAAGGACGCGTTTTTTGCTGCCGCCCGGCACGCTCACAAGGGAGCGGCCGGGGGTCAGGATATTTTCAAGTCGGATCATAGGAAGGGGGGAGTGTCAGCGGGCAGTAGCGCCCTGCAGACGTTCTAGCTGTTTTTCCTTGTGCTTGATCAGTTGACGGTCGAGTTTGTCAGCGAGCAGGTCGATCGCTGCATACATGTCTTCGTGCTCGGCGTTGGCGACGACTTCGGCGCCGGCGACGTGCAGGGTGGCTTCGATTTTCTGCTTGAGCTTCTCGACCGCCATGGTCACCTGAACATTGGTGATTCGGTCGAAGTGACGTGACAATCGGGCGAACTTTTCGTCGATGTAATCACGCAGGGCGTCGGTCACATCCAGTTGGTGTCCACTGATGTTGACTTGCATACCGCATTCTCCTTGTTGCCGTGTGTAAGTAACAGGCTAGCAGGCCTGTCACCAGAAACACTGTGGCGTTGCTCAAGTCGTCTCAGATAAGTCGTTTACGTTCGCTGGAAGGCGCTATTCCGAGGGATTCGCGGTACTTGGCTACGGTGCGACGGGCGACTTGAATGCCTTGTGCTTCCAGTAAACCAGCGATCTTGCTGTCACTCAACGGCTTTTTCTGATTTTCCGCAGCCACCAGTTTTTTGATGATGGCGCGGATCGCGGTAGACGAGCATTCGCCGCCTTCCGAGGTGCTGACGTGGCTGGAAAAGAAGTATTTCAGCTCGTAAATTCCACGCGGGGTGTGCATGAATTTTTGCGTGGTGACGCGCGAAATAGTCGACTCGTGCATGCCTACGGCTTCGGCGATATCGTGAAGGACCAAGGGCTTCATGGCCTCGTCGCCATACTCGAGGAAGCCGCGCTGGTGTTCGACGATCTGGGTCGCAACCTTCATCCGGGTTTCGTTGCGGCTTTGCA
>NKIE01000094.1 GCA_002256055.1 Pseudomonas sp. PGPPP3
ATCGATATGCACAACGCCGCCATGCTCGGCTAGCTCACCGAAGAGAATCTCCTCAGCCAACGGGCGCTTGATCTTGTCCTGAATCAAGCGAGCCATCGGCCTGGCGCCCATTTGCGCATCGTAACCACGCTCCGCCAACCAGCAGCGCGCAGCGTCGCTAACCTCCAGCTGCACATGCTTGTCCTCAAGCTGAGCCTGCAACTCGGTGAGAAACTTGTCGACGATGCTTTTGATCACCTCATGGTTGAGGCGACCAAACTGGATGATGGTGTCCAGGCGATTGCGGAACTCCGGCGTAAAGCCCTTTTTGATCACTTCCATGGCATCCGAAGAGTGATCCTGATGGGTGAAGCCAATCGACGCCCGCGCTGCAGTTTCTGCACCGGCATTGGTGGTCATGATCAGAATCACATTGCGGAAGTCCGCCTTGCGGCCATTGTTATCGGTCAAGGTGCCGTGATCCATCACCTGCAACAGCAGGTTGAAGACTTCCGGATGGGCCTTTTCGATTTCATCCAGCAGCAACACACAGTGCGGCATTTTCGTGATGGCTTCTGTCAGCAGGCCACCCTGATCAAAACCCACATAACCAGGTGGTGCACCAATCAAGCGTGAAACCGTATGCCGCTCCATGTACTCGGACATATCAAAGCGCACCAGCTCAATACCCATGGCCCGCGCCAGTTGACGCGCCGCCTCAGTCTTGCCGACACCTGTTGGCCCGGCAAACAGGAACGAACCAACCGGCTTATCCGGCGACTTGAGCCCAGCCCGCGACAATTTGATCGCGGTGGCCAGTGAATCGATCGCCGCCTCCTGACCAAATACCGTCAACTTCAGGTCACGCTCCAGATTGCGCAGCAGCTCCTTGTCTGAACTGGTGACATGCTTCGGCGGAATACGCGCGATCTTGGCGACGATGTCTTCAACCTGGGCCACCTCGATGCGCTTCAGCCGCTTGGCCTCAGGCTGCAGGCGCTGGTAGGCCCCCGCCTCATCGATAACGTCGATGGCCTTGTCCGGCATGTGCCGATCATTGATATAGCGCGCTGCAAGCTCCGCAGCGGCCCGCAACGCCTCATCGCTGTACTCGATATGGTGATGCTGCTCAAAACGCGCGCGCAAGCCACGGAGGATGCCCACAGTATCTTCTACAGACGGCTCGCTGACATCCACCTTTTGAAAGCGTCGCGCCAGGGCTCGATCTTTCTCGAAGATGCCGCGAAACTCTTGAAAAGTGGTCGAGCCGATGCAGCGAATCTCACCCGAAGAAAGCATCGGCTTGAGCAGGTTGGACGCATCCATCACTCCGCCGGAGGCCGCACCCGCACCGATAATGGTGTGAATTTCGTCGATAAACAGAATCGCCTGCGGACGCTTGCGCAGCTCGTTAAGCAACGCCTTGAAGCGCTTCTCGAAGTCGCCGCGGTATTTGGTCCCCGCCAGCAATGCCCCCAGATCCAGGGAATACACGACGCTTTGGGCCAACAGATCAGGCACCTGATTGTCGACAATGCGCTTGGCCAGCCCCTCAGCAATGGCGGTTTTACCCACGCCGGCCTCACCCACCAGCAGCGGATTGTTTTTCCGGCGACGGGCCAGGATCTGCGCCACCCGCTCAACTTCCGTCTCGCGCCCAACCAGCGGGTCTATACGACCCTGGCGAGCTAACTCGTTAAGGTTGGTGGCATAGGCATCCAGCGGGTTACTCGACGAGGCCGTGTCACCGCCCTCTTCATCCTGCATTTCTTGCTCGCCATCATGGGCATCGCCATGGCCTGGAACCTTGGAAATGCCATGGGCGATGTAATTGACCACATCAATGCGCGCAACACTTTGCTGCTTGAGCAGAAACACAGCCTGGCTTTCCTGCTCGCTGAAAATCGCCACCAGCACATTGGCGCCGGTAACCTCGCGCTTGCCAGAGCTTTGCACGTGGAAAACAGCGCGCTGCAGGACACGCTGAAACCCAAGCGTTGGCTGAGTTTCGCGCTCTTCATCGTGAGCAGGGATAAGGGGTGTGGTGGAATCAATAAACTCACGCAGATCGTGCCTGAGCTTGTCCAGATTGGCACCGCAGGCGCGCAGAACCGAAGCAGCAGCTTCGTTGTCCAGCAAGGCCAGTAATAGATGCTCAACCGTCATGAATTCATGACGCTTGGTGCGTGCCTCCTTGAAGGCGAGATTGAGGGTAACTTCGAGCTCTCGATTTAACATGCTTCACCTCTTACCCAAGTGGCCGGCATCAACCGTCCTTCTCGATTTCACAGAGTAGCGGATGCTGGCTCTCCCTCGCATACTGATTGACCTGCATCGCCTTGGTTTCGGCGATATCGCGGGTGTATAAACCGCAGACAGCACGCCCCTCAGTGTGGACAGCCAGCATAATCTTGGTTGCCTGTTCGCGATTCAGGCTGAAAAAAACCTCCAGCACCTCAACAACGAAATCCATCGGCGTGTAGTCATCATTAAGCAGCAGCACCTTATAAAGAGGCGGTGCCTGCAATGTTGGTTTGGCCTCCTGCACGGCCAAGTCCGATGCATCATCCTCATGCTGGGCGGGATGATCATGATTGAATGTTAGTCGAATCTGGCTGCGTGCATGCATGCTGGAAAGATTGCTTCGCAAGTGGAGTAAGCGGGATGTCAGGCAGAGTTTGAACGACTTCGCAGTCGTCTGCCGCATGACCTTGACTAACGGCAAAACAGTGTTACAACAAACTTGTACTCACGCGCTGAGCACAGGTGTGTCGCCTCCTCGCCAAACGGTTGACCGGAGCGCGATGCCAAAATGGATGATACTCCAGTGATGGAGACCTTTGCAGAGGGATATCGGCATGGTTAGCGGCAAGGTCAAGTGGTTCAATAACGCCAAAGGCTACGGGTTCATCCTGGCAGATGGCCGAGATGATGAAGATCTGTTCGCGCACTTTTCGGCTATTCAGATGGAAGGCTACAAAACGCTCAAGGCGGGCCAAGTAGTTTGTTTCGATATTATCCAAGGCCCCAAAGGCCTGCATGCGATCAATATCAGCGCACCGACATCCGTCCGCAGCCCGGCTACCATTGCCAGCCCTGCCGTAACCAGCATTGTTAATGCCTGACAAACCCAGGCAATAACCCAATAAAAAAGGCCGATCATATGATCGGCCTTTTTTGTGTTTCGCCCAGCTTACATGTGCGCGATGGTCGCATCACCGAACTGCGAGCAAGACATCAGCTTGGCGCCTTCCATCAAACGCTCGAAGTCGTAGGTCACAGTCTTGGCTGTGATCGCGCCTTCGGTGCCCTTGATGATCAGGTCAGCCGCCTCAGTCCAACCCATGTGACGCAGCATCATCTCGGCAGAGAGAATCAGCGAGCCTGGGTTGACCTTGTCCAGGCCAGCATACTTCGGCGCAGTGCCGTGAGTGGCTTCGAACATGGCAATGGTGTCAGACAGGTTGGCACCCGGAGCAATACCGATACCGCCCACTTCTGCCGCCAAGGCGTCAGACAGGTAGTCACCGTTCAGGTTCAGGGTCGCGATCACGTCATATTCGGCCGGACGCAGCAAAATCTGCTGCAGCATGGCATCGGCGATGGCGTCTTTAACGACGACGTTCTTGCCGGTGTTCGGGTTCTTGAACTGCATCCAAGGACCGCCATCCAGCAACTCGGCACCGAATTCGTTTTTAGCGATTTCGTAGCCCCAATCTTTGAAGGCACCTTCGGTGAACTTCATGATGTTGCCTTTGTGCACGATAGTAAGCGACTCGCGATTGTTATCAACCACGTACTGCAGCGCTTTGCGCATCAGGCGCTGGGTGCCTTGTTTGGAAACCGGCTTGATGCCGATACCGCAATCCGTATCGAAACGGATCTTCTTGACGCCCATTTCCTCTTTGAGGAACTTGATGACTTTTTCTGCTTCAGGCGACCCAGCTTTCCACTCGATACCCGCGTAGATGTCTTCGGAGTTCTCACGGAAGATGGTCATGTCGACGTCTTGCGGATTCTTCACCGGGCTTGGCACGCCGGTGAACCAACGCACTGGACGCAGGCAAACATACAGGTCGAGCTCTTGGCGCAGGGCCACGTTCAAAGAGCGAATGCCGCCGCCAACTGGCGTGGTCAATGGACCTTTGATCGACACGACATAGTCGCGCACTGCTTCGAGGGTTTCTTTCGGCAGCCAGGTGTCTTGATCGTAAACTTGGGTCGCTTTTTCGCCGGCGTAAACTTCCATCCAGGCAATTTTGCGCTCGCCGTTGTAGGCCTTGGCAACCGCCGCATCGACGACTTTGATCATCACCGGACTGATATCAATGCCGATGCCATCACCTTCGATAAAAGGGATGATCGGATTGTTCGGTACATTCAGTGACATGTCGGCATTTACGGTGATTTTGTCGCCGCCTGCTGGCACCTGGATCTTTTGGTATCCCATGCTGGACTCCGTTGTTCTCGTGGTCTGACATACCGCTGCGCGGATGGCGCGGCAGATGGATCTTTTGGTCTCGGAAAGGCAAATCATTCTTGTAGTTTTTCTACAAAAAGTCACGCACTTTCCTTTATAAAGCCAACTTCTTACTGCATTGCGACAGCCTAAGACGGGCTATCGGCGCCAGCATGTAGCCAAACTACAAAGCACTACACACTGCAACAAATTGACCCTGATTGAATCTAGCAGCACATCGCACACTTAACCGAGTCTCGCTCCATCATGCCTGTGCGCGCTACCATCAGCGACCCGCCCAAGGAGCATCGCATGCGCTTCACTCCCCACGTCACCGTCGCCACCATCGTTGAAGACAATGGCCGCTTCCTCATGGTTGAAGAGCTCGCCGATGGCCAAGCCGTATTTAACCAGCCCGCAGGACATTTGGAAGCAGACGAAAGTCTCATTCAGGCCGCCCTCAGGGAAACCCTCGAAGAAACTGGCTGGGATGTCGAACCGACCTCGGTGACCGGCATTTACCTGTACACCGCGCCCAGCAATGGCATTACCTATCAGCGCATCTGTTTTGCCGCCAAACCTGTTCGCCACCATCCCGACTTAGCGCTCGACCACGGCATCATTGGTCCGCAGTGGCTGACCCGTGAGGAACTCGCCGGCCAACCCGAGCGCTGGCGCAGCGAGCTGGTCATGCAGTGCATTGACGACTATCTGACTGGCGAACACTTTCCACTGTCCGTGATCCGCTCGCCGCGCTGATCAGCGCAGCCGTGCCGAGCCTGATAGAATCGCCACCTTTATTGCCTTATAGCCGCGCCTGAATACTTATGCCCGATCCAGTCCGTGACACCTCAACACAGCGCGTAATCGTCGGCATGTCCGGCGGCGTCGACTCTTCCGTCTCTGCCTTGCTGCTACTGGAGCAAGGCTATCAAGTGGAAGGCCTGTTCATGAAGAACTGGGAGGAAGACGACGGCACGGACTACTGCACGGCCATGGACGACTTGGCCGATGCTCAAGCGGTATGCGACCGCATCGGCATCAAGCTGCACACTGCCAACTTTGCCGCCGAGTATTGGGATAACGTCTTTGAGCACTTTCTGGCCGAGTACAAAGCCGGACGCACGCCGAACCCGGACATCCTCTGCAATCGCGAAATCAAGTTCAAAGCCTTTCTCGATTACGCCCTGATGCTCGGTGCCGACCTGATTGCCACCGGCCACTATGTGCGTCGCCGCGACATCGACGGGCGTACCGAACTGCTCAAGGGCCTCGATCCAAACAAGGATCAAAGCTACTTCCTGCACGCTGTTGGCGGCACCCAGATCGCACGCACCCTGTTTCCGGTTGGTGAACTGGAAAAACCCGCCGTGCGCGCCATCGCCGAAAAATATGAATTGGCCACCGCAAAGAAAAAAGACTCCACCGGCATCTGTTTTATTGGCGAACGACGTTTCAGCGACTTCCTCAAGCAATACCTGCCCGCTCAACCTGGAGTGATTGAAACCACCGACGGCGAACAGATCGGCCAGCATCACGGCTTGATGTATCACACCATTGGCCAACGCCAGGGGTTGGGCATTGGCGGCATGAAAGACGCCAGCGACGAACCTTGGTACGTGCTCGCCAAAGACGTCGCGCGCAACGTACTGGTCGTCGGCCAGGGTAACGAACATCCCTGGCTGTTTTCCCGCGCACTGCTGTCGTCGGAAATTTTCTGGGTCAATCCTGTCGATCTCAGCTCGCCGCGCCAACTGACCGCTAAAGTCCGCTACCGGCAAAGCGATCAGCAGTGCACCCTGGAGCAAACCCCCGAGGGCTATCGCGCCGTGTTCGACACCCCACAACGCGCCGTCACCCCAGGGCAATCAGTGGTGTTCTATGACGGCGATATTTGCCTGGGTGGCGGCGTGATCGAAACCGCCGAGCCCTGGAGCTTCACGGAGCAGCGCCCATGAGCCCGACCCAGGAGCAATTGATCGCTCTCGGCGCCGTTTTCGAAGCAGCCTTTCTGGTGGATAAAATTGCCAAGAGCGGCCAGGTCAGCGAAGCACCTCTGGGCTGCATGCTCGGCAGCCTGCTGGTACGCGACCCGAAAAACACCCTGGATGTTTACGGCGGCGACGACCTTAACCTGCGCGACGGTTACCGCGCACTGGTCAGCGCCCTGGAGCGCGACCCATCAACCCTGCAGCGTGACTCCTTGCGTTACGCCCTGGCACTGCTAGGCCTGGAACGCAAACTGGCCAAGCGGGACGATATGCTGCAAATCATGGGCTCGCGCCTGGACCAGATCCAGCAGCAAGTGCAGCACTTCGGCTTGGTGCATGACAACGTTATTGCCGCGTGCGGCGGCCTCTATCAGGACACCCTGAGCACTTTTAGCCAGCGCATTCAGGTGCAAGGTGACATGCGCCACCTGCAGCAACCGAGCAACGCCGCCAAGATCCGCGCCTTGCTGCTAACTGGCATCCGCGCCGCCCGCCTATGGCGACAACTAGGCGGGCACCGCTGGCAACTGGTATTCAGTCGGCGCAAATTGCTCAACGAACTCCGCCCCTTGCTGCGCGGCTAGGCTCGTGCTCACCCGCAGCGTCAAACCCCTGCAAGGGGCCGCCATGCTGGCGCTGTCGGCCCTGCTGTTTTCGCTGATGGGCGTCGCCATCCGCGAGGTGTCAGTCAGCGTCAACAATGAGTCTGTGGTGTTCTTTCGCAACCTGGTGGGCGTGGTGTTCTTTCTGCCTCTGATGCTCATCAAAGGCTTTCAGCCTCTACGCACTCAGCGCCTCAAGTCACATCTCTGGCGCACCACATACGGCCTGGCGGCGATGTACTGTTTTTTCTACGCTATCGCCCACTTACCCCTCGCCGACGCCATGCTGTTTACCTATTCAGCACCTGTGTTCACCCCGATCATCGCCTGGTGGCTGCTCAAGGAGTCGCTCAGCAAACGCATGCTGATCGCCACCTGCATCGGCCTGACTGGCGTGCTACTGGTAGCCAAACCCAGTACCGCCCTGCTCGACAGCCAGGCCCTGATTGGACTGGCTGCCAGCCTGCTGGCGGCCTTTGCTTTTGTTTCAATTCGCGAGATGAGCGACACCGAGCCCGCTTATCGCATCGTCTTCTACTTCTCCCTGTTCAGCGCACTGATCTCGGCGATTCCACTGATCTGGGCCTGGCAGCCGCTGCACAGCCATGAACTTTGGCTGCTACTGATCGTCGGCTTGCTGGCCACCACCAGCCAGATTGTCATGTCCAAGGCCTACAGCCTGGCGCCGCCAGGCGTGATCGGACCGTTCGCTTATCTGGCCATTGTCTTCGCCGGGCTGATCGCCTGGTTGCGCTGGGGCGAAACGCCGGACAGCACCTCATTGCTGGGCGCGGCATTGATTTTCTCGGCCAGCCTGCTGTCCATTGCGCGACGGCGCGACTGACGGCAACGCGCCAGTCCGGGCTCAGCTGCATTTTTAATGTATGATATGCGCCCTTTTCGTCGCCCGACTGCCCGAGAACACCCCATGCAGCTTTCCTCGCTCACTGCGGTTTCCCCCGTTGATGGCCGTTACGCCAGCAAAACCAGTGCCCTGCGCCCCATTTTCAGCGAATACGGCCTGATCCGTTTCCGCGTCATGGTTGAAGTGCGCTGGTTGCAGCGCCTCGCCACCCACACCGGCATTGCCGAAGTGGCGCCCTTCTCAGCCGAAGCTAACGCCTTGCTCAACACCTTGGCCGATAACTTCGAACTGGCCCACGCCGAGCGCGTGAAAGAAATCGAGCGCACCACCAACCACGACGTAAAAGCCGTGGAGTACCTGCTCAAGGAACAAGCAGCCAAGCTGCCAGAGCTGGATAAAATCAGCGAGTTCATACACTTCGCCTGCACCAGTGAAGACATCAACAACCTGTCCCACGCCCTGATGCTGCGTGAAGGCCGTGACGGCGTGTTGCTGCCGCTGATGCGCCAAACGGCCGAAGCTATCCGCCAACTGGCCGTCAAGTTCGCTGCAGTGCCGATGCTCTCGCGTACCCACGGCCAGCCGGCTTCGCCGACCACTCTGGGCAAGGAACTGGCCAACGTGGTCTACCGCCTGGAGCGGCAGATCGCCCAGGTCGCTGCCGTGCCGCTGCTGGGTAAAATCAACGGTGCCGTCGGCAACTACAACGCGCACCTGTCGGCCTACCCGGACATCGACTGGGAAGCCAACGCCAAGCAATTCATCGAAGGTGACTTGGGCCTGCAGTTCAACCCCTACACCACGCAGATTGAG
>NKIE01000095.1:0-7823 GCA_002256055.1 Pseudomonas sp. PGPPP3
GAGGGTGTAACCACGGGCGCGCAGCTGGCTTTCCACCTGCGGACCATTGGCACCGGGGCCAAAAGTGGCGATCTGGCTCTGCTCGTCCAACTCCAGCTAGCGGCTCATACGCTCCAGCGACAGGCACAGTACCGGCTTGTCACCCGCTTGCGGGTTGATATGGCCGGCCACCGAGGTACCACCACCGTAGGGAATCAACAGCACGTTGTGCTCAGCCGCCCAGCTCATCAGCTCGCGGATCTGCGCCGCGGTTTCCGGATAGGCCACGCCATCTGGGAATACGCCAAAATCACCCGAGCGCATCGCCAGCCAGTCCGGCAGGCTCTGCCCACGGGCATGCCGCACGCGATCTTCGGCATCCGTGATCACCAGCGGATGGGCCGGTAGGCGCGAAGCCGGCACCTTGGCCAGCACCTCAGCCAGGGTCGCGTCGGCGAGCTTTTGTCCACTGCCAATCAGCTCAGCAAGAAACGCCTCGCCATGGGCCGGCAGATCCACCACTGTCGCCTCGTCACCCCAACCATTCCAACGCCGCATGCCACTCTCCTCGCTTGCACTAATGCCTGTTTCGAACCTGCTTACAGGCTGCCTATACTAGCCGCCTGCTGCGCGCCGTCACTGTCGAAACGAGCCAGCCCCAGTTGCCAATCAAGCCACCGCAAAATAAGAACAAGACCATGCCCAGCCTTGGCTACACCTCAGTCCCCGCCCTGCTCAAATACCTGCGCTACGCCGAACACATGGGCTTGAGCACAGAGGCCGCCCTGCAAGCCGCGCAGATCAGCAGCGATGAACTGCGCGACAACAGCCAGCGCATCCCCAGCGAGGTGCACGAACGGCTGATCGAACACCTGATGCAAGTTTCCGCCGACCCACTGTTCGGCCTGCACGCGGCGCGCTTCGTACAACCGGGTTCTTGGAGTGTGCTGGGCTACATCACCATGAACTGCGCCACCCTCGGCGAGGCCATGAGCCGCATCGTGCCGTTTGAAAAACTGGTCGGTGACATGGGCGTCAGCCGCATCGAAGCCGCCGACGAACAGGTGCGGCTGATCTGGAGCTGCCGCCATCAAGGCGTAGAAATCCGCCGCCACATGGTGGAAAACGTTCTCGCTTCATGGCTTTTATATGCACGCTGGATCGCCGACATGAACCGCTCACCGGCCGAGGTCTGGTTTGAGCACCCACAACCGACCGGCACCCAACTCAGCGACTACACCGAGGTGTTCGGCTGCCCGATCAAGTTCGAGCAAGACTGCAACGCGCTGCTGGTGCCGATGGAATACCTCTCGGTGCCGCTGCGCCAAGCCGACGCCAATTTGCTGCGCACTCTGGAAGAACACGCCCTGACCCTAATGGCCGGACTGGATGATGACGAGCCGTTGCCGCTGCGGGTGAAAAACGCTCTGCGCCTACTGCTCAAGGACGGCCTGCCGCGCAAGGAAAGGGTCGCAGAAAAATTCAACATGACCGTCCGCACCTTGCAACGCCACCTACAACTGGCCGGTAGCAGCTACCAGGAGATTCTCGACCAGTTGCGCCAAGAGCTCGCCGAACACTACTTGCTGCGCAGCGACCTGCCGATCCAGGACATCGCCAGCTACCTAGGCTTCACCGAATCGCGCTCATTTCACCGCAGCTTTAAAGGCTGGACCGGGATGACGCCGGGGGAGTTTCGAGAAAAGGCGCGCCAGCCGTAACGCACAACGTCAACCCAGCAGCTCACTAAAGGCAATAAAGCGCACGCTGTCGCCCTCGACCAAGGTGCGATTTTCCAGCACTTCCACCAGACCATCGGCCCAGGCGGCGCTGCGCAATACGCCAGAGCTTTGATTCGGATAAAGCACCGCGCGTCCCTGCTCGATACGGGCGCGCAGGTATTCGCGGCGCTTGCCCGGTTTGCTCCAGACAAACCCTGTCGGCACCTGAAAGCCCAGCGGTTCGACTTCAGCCACGCCCAGACGACGCAGCAGATACGGCCGCGCCAGCAGGCCAAAGGTCACCAGGGTTGAAGCCGGATTGCCCGGCAGGCCGATCACCGGTACGCCGCGATAATGCCCGCAGGTCAGCGGTTTGCCCGGTTTCAACGCCAGCTTCCAGAGAGTCAGCTCGCCTTCGGCACGCAGCGCTTCGCCGAGAAAATCCGCCTCACCCACCGAGACGCCGCCCGTGGACAAAATCAGGTCGACGTCCTGCAACGCGCCCAGGGCTGCACGGGTCAGCTCTAGGTCATCAGCAAGAATGCCGCCATCGATCACGCTGCATCCCAAGCGCTGCAACCAGCCAATCAGCAATTGCCGATTGCTGTTGTAGATCTGCCCAGGTCCAAGGGCCTTGCCCGGCTCGACCAGCTCATCGCCAGTAGACAACACCGCGACCCGCGGTCGGCGACGCACGCACAGTTCAGCCACACCCAGGGATGCCGCCAGACCGAGCTCAATCGGCGTCAGCCGCGTACCGGCCTGTAGCACGCACTCACCCGCACGGGTTTCCTGCCCCTGGGGACGAACGTTCTGGCGCAGCTTGAGCGGCTGATTGAACAGCACGCGACCATCGGCCAGCAGTTCAACGTTCTCCTGCATCTCGACACAATCGGCGCCCGCCGGCATGGGGGCGCCGGTAAAGATGCGCGCGCAGGTGCCGGGTTGCAGCGCAGCCGGCGCCGCACCGGCCAAAATCCGCTGACTGACGGCCAGTGCCTCGCCCTGCCAGTTGCTCAGGCGCAGGGCGTAACCGTCCATGGCGCTGTTGTCCCACGGCGGCAAATCCAGCCCGGCCAGCAGCGGCTCGGCCAGCACACGGCCGTCGGCCTCAGCCAGCGCCACCGTCTCAACCTCGCGGATCGGCGCACTGGCGGCTAATTCCAGCAGGCGCTGCAGCGCCGCCTCAAGGGGCAACAGGCCCGGCTGGGCGCAGCAATCGCTCATCCTGATTACCCCCGGCTCGGGCAGGCCGCGGCCGCCTTCAGATGGGGAACAAAATTGCACGGCCGATGGCGGGCATCCAGTTGCTCGGCAAGAATGCCGTCCCAGGCCGTGCGGCAGGCATTGGTCGAGCCCGGCAGGCAGCACACCAGGGTGCCGTTGGCCAAGCCGGCCAGCGCGCGCGATTGAATGGTCGAGGTGCCGATATCGGGCACGGATATCTGCCGGAACAGCTCTCCAAAACCGTCCACTTGTTTATCCAGCAGGCAGGTGACCGCTTCCGGCGTGCTGTCGCGACCGGTAAAACCGGTACCGCCAGTAATCAGCACCACCTGCACCACATCTTCGGCAATCCAATGGGCCACTTGGGCGCGGATTTTGTACAGATCGTCCTTGAGCAACACACGCTCAGCCAGGTTATGGCCCGCAACCGTGAGACGATCAACCAACAACTGGCCCGAGGTATCGGTGGCCAGCGAACGGGTGTCACTGACGGTCAGTACGGCAATGTTCAGCGGTACAAAAACTGCTTCGGCGTTATGGCTCATGACGCAATCCGGTTGAGATGAAAACAGGCCGGTGTTATACCACAGGCCCCTGCCAGAGCACCGCCATGCACCTGCCAAGCCCCCCATTCAGCGCCCTTCCCGCCTGCTCCGTGCTGCTGCTGGCAGGTGGTCGCGGCCAACGCATGGGCGGCCAGGACAAAGGCCTTTTGGACTGGCACGGACAACCGCTGATCGCCCATCTACACGCCCTGACCCGCCCGCTGAGCGACGACCTGATCATCTCCTGCAACCGCAACGCCGAGCGCTATGGCGCCTATGCCGATCGCGTGGTGCACGACCATGAAAGCGACTTCCCCGGCCCACTGGCCGGCATCCGCACCGGCCTCGCTGTGGCGCGCCACCCTCATGTATTGATTCTGCCGTGCGATGCACCGTGCCTGGACAGCGCTCTGCTGCACAGCCTGCTGGCTGCGGCTGGCGACACCCCGGTGATGCTGCGCCAGGGCGAGCACTGGCAGCCGTTGTTCTGCGTGCTACCACGCCATTTGCTCGGCGCACTCGACGCCGCCTGGGCAAAGGGAGAACGCAGCCCGCAACGTCTGCTGCGCCAACTCGGCGCCCGCGCGCTGGATTGCGCCAGCGACGACCCGCGCCTGGCCAACCTCAACACACCGGAGCTGCTCCAGGCCGCGCCACGCTTGAATGAGTGAATAACGCCCGCCTACCGGCCACCTAAGCAGCTCAAGAATTTTGCGCTAAGCCCTTGTCAAATAAACGTTTCTGAGTAGAATCATGCGCATTCGGAGTGTAGCGCAGCTTGGTAGCGCGTCTCGTTCGGGACGAGAAGGTCGCAGGTTCGAATCCTGTCTCTCCGACCAAATCCCAATAAAAAACCCGCCCTATCGGCGGGTTTTTTATTGCCTGAAATTTGTGCGAAGAGCCAACGCCACTAGCCATGGCTCAGTCGCGCAAAAAGCTGGCGACTTGCTCGGCCTCGAACGGCCAGTTGAGTTCGGCGCCGTTGTCGGTGCGGCGCAGGACGGGGATGCGCAGGGCGTAGTGATCGACCCACTCTTCGCGCTCGACGATGTCGACCAGTTCAACCAGCAGGCCGTGCTCGACGAAAGGCAGCAGCACCGACTCGGCCACCTCGCACAGGTGGCAGCCGATGGTGCCGAACAGTTGGCATTCAGGAATCATGATGGCGCCTCCAAGGTCTCTCAGAGGCGCAGTTTAACGCGCTTACTCGGCGCTGGCAGGGCTGTCGACGCGTGGCGAGACGAGGTTTTGCAAGCCATCAAGCAGGCTTTGGTTGAAGCTGTCGGCCTTGTCTAGACGCTTGGCGTCAAAGCGCTCGTCGAGGCTGAACACGCCACGGAGCATTTGCTCCAGGGTGCCACGGCCATCATCGCTGGCCTCGGCACTGCTGCGCAGGGCTTCCAGCAGGCCTTGGGCATAGTCGATCAGGCTGGCGTTGACGGCGCTGGCCGCTTGACCGCCCTGCTCGGCCACGGAGCTGTAAGCATCGGTGGCCTGGCGTACGCGGGTCTGGGTCAGTTGCAGGGACATGGAGGCCAGTTGTTCGCCATCCAACTGCAGTTTCATAGCCTGGTCGAAGGCGCCGCCAATGTCACCGGCGTAGAACTTGTCGGACAGCTCAGCCACCTGGCCAAAGAGTTTGTCCAGGGCCGCACGCTCCTCATCATCCAGTTCGCCCTCGATGCTGACCTGAAAACCGGCCATTTGCAGGCTGCTGGACTGCTGGTTGATTTGCACCGCGCTGCCGCTGCCATTGCTGGCGGCGGCCACGCTGGTTTGCGAGTAACTGGCGGAAGCCTGGGCCACGGCGATGCGCAGTTTGTCGCCATCGCGGGTGGTGATGTTCAGTTCGAAGGTTTGCGCCTGGGCGGCAAAGCGCTCGCTGTAGGCCGCGACGGCAGTGCTGCCTGTCGTTGTTGTCGCAGGTGGCGTGGCGTAGGCCTGATCGAGACCGGCAAAACCGTCCTGAATACGCTTGTAGGTGTCGTCGATATTGGCCGCGACCTGGCCACCGAGCACACCTAGACCATCGAGAATCTTGCGCGCCTCGGCAAAGCCTTGCTCGACGCCATCACGGGCCTGGCTGAGGACTTTTTGCAGTTGCGCCGGGTCGGCACCATTGGCAGCTTCGCTGCGTAAACGCTGATCGATAAAACCGAGGACCCGCCCGGCGACTTTTTCCGGACTGTAGTCGCTGGCTTTGCCGGCCAAGGCGCCCGGTTGCAAACCTAGTCGCTCGGCCAGACGATTGGCCAGGGTTTGCTGGGCATCGACACTGCCGCGGGCAGTGGGTTGAGTACTGGACAGCGGTGCGCGGGCGGCACCGGGGGAAAGCGAGGCCAAGGTAGTCATGGCGGTGTACCGGGTTAGAGAAACACGCCATGTTGGCGGCCCCCACACAGCAAACTTGAACGTAACCCGGCGCTAACCGACCAATGGCCAGTCGCGCACGTAACATGCCGCGACGAAAACGCGCTCGCCTGCGCTGCGGCGGCAATCGTTATACTCGCCCCCACTTTGACCCTGGAGCTAGCTATGACAATTTCCCTGTACGCCGCCTCAATCCCCGTGTTCAAGCAGATGCTCGGCAGCCTCAGCGACCTGCTGCACAAGGCCGAGGCCCATGCCAGCGCCAAGAGCATCGAGCCAAACGCCCTGCTGCAGGCGCGCCTGTTCCCGGACATGTTCGCCCTCAGCCGTCAGGTACAGATTGCTGCCGACTTTGCCCGCGGCGTGTCGGCCCGTCTGGCCGGTGCCGAGGTGCCCAAGTACGCGGACGACGAACAGAGCTTTGCCGACCTGCAAGCCCTGCTGAGCAAGAGCCTGGTGTTTATCGACAGCTTCAGCCCGGAGCAGATCGACGGCCACGAAGACCGTGAAATCGTCACCCGTCCCGGCACCCCGAAAGAGAAACGCTTCACGGCCCAGGCCTACCTGCTCAGCTATGGCCTGCCGCAGTTTTTCTTCCACGTCACTACCGCCTACGCCCTGCTGCGCCACAACGGTGTGGAAGTCGGCAAGCGCGATTACATGGGCACCTACTAAGCCCAGGGTCGCAGTCACAGTAACAGCGGCGCCGGTCAACGGCGAAGCTAAACAGGCGCGGCACGCCAAGGTGCCGCTTCTGCCAAGGCCTCCATATGAAAGCTTTGCTGGCGTTGCTGACGCTGACCCTTTTGCCGCTAGGGGACCTCTCGGCGGCGCAACTACTGACGTACCCACGCCATTCTGCCGGTAGCAACCCCGAGGCCTATGTAGTCGAGTTGCTGCAACTGGCCATCGATCACCTGCCCGGCCAATATCAGTTGCAGTCCTCACGCGAGCCCATGAGCCAGTCGCGCGCCCAGTACGCCCTGGAGCATGCCGACCCGCACTTGCAGGTCATGTGGGCGATGACCACCCGCGAGCGAGAAGCCAGCCTGCTGCCCGTCCGCATACCCATTTATAAGGGCCTGATCGGCTGGCGGGTCAACCTGCTGCGTGCCACTGACGCGCAACGACTCAGCCAGGTCAACACCCTCAACGACCTCAAACCCATCCTGTTTGGCCAGCGCCACGACTGGCCGGACACCCCACTGCTGCGCGCGAATGGCCTGCAAGTGGTCACCAGCCCCAGCTACGACAGCCTGTTCAACATGCTTGCCGCCAAGCGCTTCGACGCCTTCCCGCGCGAGGTGGTAACCGCCTGGCAGGAGCAAGCTCGCGCCGTAGCCAATGGCCAGGCCCTCGTGGTGGATGAGCATGTGGTGCTGCATTACCCCACCGCCCTGTACTTCTTTACTTCGCGACAACGCCCGGAGTTGGCCGAAGACATCCGCCTGGGATTGGAGGCGGCGATTGCCGATGGCAGTTTTGCGGCCCTGTTCGAGCGCCACCACGGCGCCACCCTGCGCCAGGCGCGCCTCGCCGAGCGGCGGGTGATTGAACTGCACAACCCGGATCTGCCCAGCGCCACACCGTTCGACCGCGCGGAACTGTGGTATCAGCCCTGAGTAACGCGGCGCCAACTGACTCATATCAAGCCCGACGCGCTTGGTTAAATCAGCTCTAGACCGCAGCGCCAGGCGCGGGCATGCTCGCCCGCTGCTGCCGGAGATGTGTTTTGTTCGCCAATCTACTAATCATCCTCACCGCCTCACTGGTGGTTATTGCCCTGTTCCGCCGCCTGCGCCTGCCGGCAGTGCTGGGTTATCTGTGTGTCGGCCTGCTGATCGGGCCGAATGCCTTCAACTGGGTGGACAACACCGCCGACCTGCCGCACCTGGCCGAACTGGGCGTGGTGTTTCTGCTGTTTACCCTGGGCCTGGAATTCTCCCTGCCGCGCATGCTCGCGCTGCGTCATGTGGTATTT
>NKIE01000095.1:7833-8677 GCA_002256055.1 Pseudomonas sp. PGPPP3
GCGCATGCGCGCGCGGCGTCATGTGGCATTTGCCTTGGGCGGCCTGCAGGTGCTGGTGAGCACGGCGGTGCTCGGCGGCTTGCTGTTCTGGTTCGGTTTGCCCCTGGCCGTGGCACTGGTGCTGGGCGCGGGTTTGGCGCTGTCGTCGACGGCGATCGTCAGCCGCGAGTTAAGCAGCCTCGGGGAAATATTCAGCCGCCATGGCCAGAACGCCATCGGCGTCTTGCTGTTTCAGGACCTGGTGGCCGTTCTGCTGCTGACCCTGTTGCCGGCGCTCACCGCCGACAGCAGCGGCGCCTGGTATGTGGTGCTGGGGCTGACCCTGGGCAAGGCTGTGTTGCTGTTTATTGGCTTGCTGCTGGCCAGTCGCTGGGTGCTGCCGCGCCTGTTCCATGAAGTGGCAGCAGCCCGTTCGCCGGAGCTGTTTGTCACCCTGGCCCTGGTGATTGTGCTGCTGACAGCCTGGCTGACCCATGTGTTGGGCCTGTCCATGGCGCTGGGCGCCTTCCTCGCCGGCATGCTGCTGGGTGAAAGCCATTATCGCCACCAGATCGAGGCGGATATCCGCCCATTCCGCGACATTCTCCTCGGCCTGTTTTTTGTCAGCGTTGGCATGCTCATCGACCTGCAGCAATTTGCCACCGAAGGCTGGTTGATTCTCGGCGTGACCCTGGGCCTGATGCTGATCAAGGGCAGCGTGGTGGCACTGCTGGTCAAGCTGCGTGGCGCGGACAACCAAACCGCCTGGCGCAGCGGCCTGGCTCTGGCCCAGGGCGGCGAGTTCTGCTTTGCCCTGATGGCGCAGATCGAACAGGCGCAGCTGTTGCCCGGCCCCCAAGCCAAA
>NKIE01000899.1 GCA_002256055.1 Pseudomonas sp. PGPPP3
CTTCAACTTTATAAAGTGTGCCTGCATTTGCACCTACTCTTGCAATAAGGATATTTTTACCTGAATATTCAAAAACACTGGAATAGCCTATAATACCTGTTGAACCATATAAAGGATATTCACCTACAGAATCGTTTATCTTTGATTTACCAGAAGAAATACTCTCAGTTATTTCTCCCAACTTCTTTTTTTTCCAATTCGGAAACTCTTTTCCATTTTCATCTTTAAACCTCAATTCTTGCGAAAAGAGTTTTTGCATTACCCCTTTTTTGTATTGCTCTAAAAGATGTTTCTTTTGTTTGAGTTCAGCAATTTTCTTTTCTAAAACGGAGAAGAAGGTAGCAATGCGTTTTTGTTCGGAGAGGGTAGGGAACGGCAAAGGCATTTCATAGAAATCTTTAATCGTAATATTCATACGATCAAACCTTGCTCCATAATTTGCAATGCTTTCCAAATATTCGTACCAAAGAGTTGTAGAAAAATAGGTTTCCCAAAAATCTAATTCGCCAACTTTAAATTTAA
>NKIE01000900.1 GCA_002256055.1 Pseudomonas sp. PGPPP3
TCGGCGGCTTGCCCAAGGATATCGCCGCGGCCACGCGGCCTTATCTGGAGCGCGTGTTTCCGCAACTGCGTGGGGTGCCGATCGAGTTCGCCTGGGGCGGGCATATCGATGTCAGCCTCAAGCGCACCCCGGACGTCGGCGGGTACGACAATCTGTACTGGCTGCAGGGTTTCTCCGGGCATGGCGTGCTACCGACGCTGGCCAGTGCGCGGGCGGTGGCCGATGCAATTCTCGGTGATGATGCGGATCTGCAGGTGTTCCAGCGGATCGCTCAGTACGCCTTCCCCGGTGGCCGGCATCTGGCGGCGCCGCTGGAGGCGGTCGGTAAGGCTTATTACCGCCTACGCGATGCCTTTTGAGCGGTGCGGTGCTGCTCGTCTGTCAGTATCATGAAGGCACCTGCCTGTTTAGAAGGACCTCCACGTGCCGCTCTCCCGTCGCTCTTCGTATTGCCTACCGTTGGCGTTTGCTACCTGCCTGAGTTTGTCGGCCTGTAGTGGGCCGCCGGCCTTGCAGCCGGCA
>NKIE01000096.1 GCA_002256055.1 Pseudomonas sp. PGPPP3
AGAATGGCACTGACGGCGGCCTGACTGTGGCCATCAACGCGTTGCAGTCGGTTTCCAGTCCTCACCGCTTCCTCGGCATCAACCAGGAAGGCGGCGTGTCCATCGTCACCACCAAAGGTAATGCTTACGGCCATGTGGTGCTGCGTGGCGGCAACGGCAAACCCAACTATGACTCGGTCAGCGTGGCAGTTTGCGAGCAGGCACTGAACAAGGCTGCCATTCGCCCGAACATCATGGTCGACTGCAGCCACGCCAACTCCAACAAGGACCCGGCCCTGCAACCGCTGGTCATGGACAACGTGGCCAACCAGATTGTCGAAGGCAATCAGTCCATCGTCGGCCTGATGGTGGAGAGCCACCTGGGCTGGGGCAGCCAGTCGATCCCCAAAGACCTCTGCGAACTGCAGTACGGTGTATCCATCACCGATGCCTGCATCGACTGGGACACCACCGAAAAAGCCCTGCGCGGCATGCACCAGAAACTCAAGGATGTATTGCCTACGCGCTCGCGGGATAAATTATCTCGCGCACAAAAAAGCCGGGCATTGCCCGGCTTTTTTGTGCGCGATCATTTTAGCTTTTTACCGAACTCCGTTGCCGGCGCTCCATGTAGCGCTCGACATAAGAACAAGAAGGAATCACCGAATAACCGGCATCTTCGGCGTAAGCCAACGCCTGCTCGGTCAAGGCCGCTGCAATGCCGCGCCCCCGCAACGCGTTGGGCACGAATGTGCGATAGATATCCAGCGTCTGCTTACCCAGATCCATATACGCCAGGTAAGCGCGATGACCGTCCACCGTTATTTCGAACTGGTGGCCGACAACATCGTGCTGAACCGATACAGCTTCGCTCATTGCAATCCCTCAGCAGCCATCAGAGAAGCACCCTTACCTGATGAATTTTATCCAAACGCAGAGACATTTCCGCCGATCCCGACTGGAACTGCACACTTAGGTAGACCTTGCCGTTTTCAACCCGGTGCAGCACGCCTTGATAATATGCACCGTCAAAGGTGATGAACTGCAGTCGTTTTCCAGCATAGCTGGGCAATTGCTCGACCGCGACGAACTGTGGACGTTGCTCCCCCGGAGCGGCCGAAACCGGCTGATCAGCCACAGCAGGTTCGGCGACGTTCTTCACGGCCAGCGACACGTTCGGATCAACCCAGGCAAATCCCAGCGGCTCAACCACCTCCTGATTGACCAACACTACAGGCCTGAGCATGGCCAGAACATCCTTGGCATCAAAGAATTGCAGACCTTCCCAGACCATGCCTTCCGTAGGCGTGAACTCCAGGCGCAGCGACTGCGGGTCCTGCAAATAACGGCCATAAGCAGCAAGCACCGGAGGCTCAAGAGCAATGCGCTGGCTGCGTAATACTCGATCAAATTGATCTACGGCCGTTTGCACATATTGCTTACTGTCCTGGCTGAGCTTGCCAGCGCAATACTCCTGCACCTTGCGCTGATACTGGTTGTCGCTCAGCTCCATCGTCACCAGCGATACACGAGGTGGGTTGCTAATCAGGTCGCCGGGTTTTTCCGACATATTGGCCAGGGTCATTGACACCTGCATGGCTGCCATATCACGCGTATCTGAACGCAAGTTGAAGCTGAGCTTTTGTGCGCCAGGCTCAAACCGATAGGAAAATTCGGCATCGGTCTCAAACGTCCGATAGCCCATGTCCAGCAACTCACCGGTACCAATATTGCGCACCTTGCCGCATGCCACCTCACTCATGGCGGTAAACACACTGCGTTCTGCCGGCTGATTATAGAGTTGAGCCATAAAGGGGCCGTGCACATCCAGCGCCAAGCCTTGCAGCTTAACGGCCATCTGCTCTGGGAATTTGCCCTCGGCCAGCCGTTCTTTAAAGCGCAGCAGCTCCCCTAAACCATGGAAGCGCAACTCGGCATGCGCTACACGCAGCTCATCATGTAGTGCAGGGACGCGGATCTCGACTTTCTCCAGCCCGATCCGCCCGTCAAACGACGAGGTAATTCCTGAATACTTGATGACCACGTGCGGCGCCATCTGCTCAATAGCGTCATCCATGACAGAGCGCACGGACAGCCACAACGACAGCTTGATCAGCAGTGCAACTGCCAACAGCCCTAGCACCGCCCATTTAACAATCTTGTTCATATTCACTTCCCTGATCCGCAGGTAATCGTTTCCTGCAAAAAACTGGCCGCAGCTTATCAGCCCTGCGGACACTCCGTCACGGCTGAGGCCGCACCCATTTTTAGCCCGTACGGCTCATAAAGGGATGCGATCTGTATGTTTTTTATCCAGCGAGCAACCATCTGGATCAACCCAGTCCATATTCTGTAAAAAAACCAGCACTCCTTGCTTTGCGCCGATTTACTTATTAGAAGTTATGAGTACTATGTACACCGGCTAATTCTCCGAGCTCGGGGAATTGCTTTTATGGAAAGTCCACCTTAAGGGGAAACACATGAACAACGTATTCAAGCTGTCCGCTATCGCTCTGGCTGCCGTTCTGGCAACTGGCTGCAGCAACACCAAAGAAATCGAAGCTCGCGTAACTGCAGTTGAAGATTCTTCCGCTCGCGCCCAGGCTCGTGCTGATGAAGCTTACAGCAAAGCTGACGAAGCTCTGGCTGCTGCTCAGAAAGCTCAGCAAACTGCTGACGAAGCTAACGAGCGCGCTCTGCGTATGCTGGAAAAAGCTTCCAAGAAGTAATAGTCTTTCGAGACTAATAAGCCGACCCGGTTTCCGGGCCGGCTTTTTTATTGCCCAAAATTCACCGAATGGCGTTTTACAGGCAATAAAAAGCCGCCCAGAAGGCGGCTCTAAAGCACAACCTTATCGATCAGTTCAGCGGCAAGGTCGTGCTGGCAACTGAGTTGTCCGGCACAGCAATTTCGATGGGCAAACCATCTTCAGCGGCCACCACCTCGCGCACTACGTCCCAATCCAGACGCAGTTGATTGACCAAGTCGTCACGCTTAAGCAGTGCATTGATCACTGCAGTGTGCTTGTCGACCAAGGACGGCTCACCGTGATCATCCAGCGGCGCATGGGCCTCCAAATATACCTTCCCGCCACTCACACCAAACTTGTACGGCTCGTTGATAATACGCAGCTTGGTGCCCACAGGCGCCATCTTAGCCAATTCCAGCACATTGTTATTGAGCATGCGGAAGCAACCATGGCTGACACGCATACCAATGCCGAACTTCTTGTTCGAGCCGTGAATCAGGTAGCCCGGCGTACCCAAGGTGAACTTGAATGGACCCAGCGGGTTGTTCGGCCCAGGCGCGACCACGGTCGGCAACGGATCACCTTCAGCGGCATGCTCTTCACGAATCGATTTTGGCGGGTACCAAGCCGGATTCGGCGTCTTGCCAGTAATCGCCGTATTAGTAATCGGCGAACCCCAGCCCTCACGCCCGATACCAAGCGGATAGGTGTAGACCACATTGCGCCCTTTCGGGAAGTAGTACATGCGGTACTCGGCAAGGTTAATCACGATGCCTTCACGCGGACCGGCGGGCAAGATGAAGCGCGTCGGCAAGATCACCTCAGAGCCCTCGCCCGGCAACCAGGCATCTACGCCTGGGTTAGCCGCGACCATTTCGGTATAACCCAGATCATTGGCCTTGCCGAGATCAGCAAAGGTGTCCTCATACTTGGCCTTGATCACTTGCACCTGGCCAACGATATCCTCACCGGGCGGCGGCAGAGGCAACTCCAGAGCGACAGCAGAACCGGCCGCAAACGATACGGCAAGCGATAACGAACGAAGAGCGAGAGGGACACGGGACAACATCCGGGAATCCTTGGCGTGGCGAGCAGATAAAATGACCAAGGATTGTACACTGCTTGCCTTGCGCCAGGCCAATCCCGGGCATCGAAGATCAAACCAGATGTGTCCGCTCACCACGGCGCTGAGCCTGCAACACGGCCTGACAGGACTTGCACAAGCGCTTGTCGCGCAACATGGGTTTTTCCAGCGCAACCAGCTGTGGTTGCGCCGGCAGTAAGCCGCCGCACAAGGTTCGATCGGCAAAGCCGCCCAGTTCCAACTGACGAGCCAATAGATGCACGCGAACTTCGCGGCAAGCGAATAGGTCAAGCTGCTCATCGGGCTCGATCAACTGATAAGCATGCAGGGACCAGGTGACGCGTGGCATGGACGACTCCAAAAGAGGGCCGCCACATTAGCCCAAAGCGCCCGCCCAGAAAAGCCTCCAGGCAAAGGCTTAGCTACGGCAATAAGGATGCAATCGGGGCTGAGCGGCCGGTTTAAAACCCAAGACTGAGTGCTGCCCCCCTACATTGCCCTCGGGACATGTACAAAACCAGGGGCGACTCAGTTCGTGACCGACTGCCACCGCCCCTTTGCTATTGGCGAGTTGCAGAAACTGGCCCGGGACCAGATATTGGCGGACGAACATTTGCACAGATTCACTCTGCGACCCGCTTAATGCTAAATAGATCGTTTATTAGCCTAGCTAGGCCAGGTTTTACGCCCTGCACCTGTCATGCAGGAACGTGAAACAAGGATCCTAATGAGCGCTGGCTTTGAACCGATTGATATCCCACAGCCTACCCAGCCAGTCACCACCCGGGGTTATATGATTGAAGTAACCGAAGTTTCCATTGCCGAACTGCGTGCGGCGCTTGAGTCCGGCCAAGCCACGGCGGTTGACCTGGTTCAGGCCTATCTCGCCAGAATCGACGCCTACGACGCCCCCGACACAACCACCGCACTCAACGCGGTGGTGGTGCGCAACCCTGATGCACTCCAGGAGGCACAGGCATCCGACGCCCGGCGCACACGCGGAGAAACCCTCGGCCCGCTGGATGGCATCCCCTATACGGCCAAGGACAGTTATCTGGTCAAGGGCCTGACCGCCGCCTCCGGCAGCCCTGCCTTCAAGAACCTGATCGCCCACCGCGATGCATTCACCATCGAACGCCTGCGCGCTGCCGGCGCCATCTGCCTGGGCAAGACCAATATGCCACCCATGGCCAATGGTGGCATGCAGCGCGGCGTCTATGGCCGTGCCGAGAGCCCGTACAACGCCAACTACCTCACCGCGCCCTTCGCCTCAGGCTCTTCCAACGGTGCCGGCACAGCCACCGCTGCCAGCTTCGCCGCCTTCGGCCTGGCCGAAGAAACCTGGTCGAGCGGTCGCGGGCCAGCATCAAACAATGGCCTATGCGCATACACGCCGTCGCGCGGGGTGATCTCAGTGCGTGGTAACTGGCCGCTGACGCCGACCATGGATGTGGTCGTGCCCTACGCGCGCACCATGGCCGACCTGCTTGAGGTGCTCGATGTGGTGGTGGCGGAAGACGCCGACACACGGGGCGATCTGTGGCGGTTACAGCCGTGGGTGCCTATCCCCAGCGTTGCCTCAGTGCGTCCGGTCTCCTACCTGGAGCTGGCTGCCAAGCCCGCCGCACTGGCTGGCAAACGCTTCGGCGTACCGCGCATGTTTATCAACGCGGATGCCGATGCGGGCACCAGCGACAAGCCGGGTATCGGTGGCCCAACCGGCCAGCGCATCAACACCCGTGCCTCGGTGATCGGCCTCTGGGAGCAGGCGCGCCAGACACTGCAGGCTGCTGGCGCCGAAGTCATCGAGGTCGACTTTCCGCTGGTATCCAATTGCGAGGGTGATCGCCCAGGTGCACCGACCGTGTTTACCCGCGGACTAGTGTCCAAGGAGTTCCTCCATGACGAGCTTTGGGACCTGTCGGCCTGGGCCTTCGATGATTTCCTGCGGGCCAATGGCGATCCGCAATTGAACCGCCTGGCCGACGTGGACGGAGCGCAGATATTCCCCCACGACCCAGGCACGCTGCCCAACCGCGAAGACGAGCTGGCCGCCGGCATGGATGAGTACGTGCGCATGGCCGAGCGCGGGATTACCCCATGGGATCAGATCACGACGTTGCCTGACGGTCTGCGCGGACTGGAGCAGACCCGACGCATCGATCTCGAGGCGTGGATGGATCAGCTGGGCCTCGATGCTGTGCTATTCCCGACCGTCGCCGACGTGGGGCCGGCTGATGCCGACGTGAATCCTGCGTCGGCAGATATCGCCTGGAGCAACGGCATCTGGGTCGCCAACGGCAATCTGGCCATCCGCCACCTGGGTGTGCCCACGGTCACCGTGCCGATGGGCGTCATGCCTGACATCGGCATGCCCGTAGGTCTGACCTTTGCCGGCCGCGCCTACGACGACTCGGCTCTGCTGCGCCTGGCATCAGCCTATGAGGCGAGCGGCAGCAAGCGCTTGATCCCACCGCGGACCCCGGCCTTGCAAAACGGATGAAAAATGACGCGACGTGATTGGCGTGACTCCAACGCCAATCACGCTCACTATCTATAAGCAAAATGAGGTAACCGCGCGCAAAAAGTAGAACTCACCAGGATATTCAGTTGACCACACCAAAGGCCGCTTCCGGCCAAAAGCGGACAGGCATAGCGTAGGCTGATAAAATTCTCAGACATTTCTTACCGGCATTTTCGATGCAGAAACCTACTGCCATTTCCCGCCGTTTTTCCTGTGCCCCTATGATGGACTGGACCGACCGCCATTGCCGGTTTTTCCTGCGCCTACTGTCCAAGCAAGCCCTGCTCTACACCGAGATGGTCACCACCGGTGCGTTGCTGCATGGCGACCGGCAGCGTTTTCTGCGTTACAGCGATTGCGAGCACCCGCTGGCGTTGCAACTGGGCGGTAGCAATCCTGCTGATCTTGCAGCTTGCGCGCGCCTGGCAGAGGACGTTGGGTATGACGAGGTCAACCTGAATGTCGGCTGCCCCAGTGATCGGGTGCAGAACAACATGATCGGCGCCTGCCTGATGGGTCATCCGCAACTGGTGGCCGATTGCGTCAAGGCCATGCAGGATGCAGTGAGCATCCCGGTGACGGTCAAGCATCGGATCGGCATCAACGGTCGCGACAGCTATGCCGAGCTGTGCGACTTCGTCGGTACCGTTGCCGCCGCCGGCTGCCGCAGCTTTACCGTGCACGCACGGATCGCCATTCTCGAAGGCCTGTCGCCCAAAGAGAACCGCGAAGTGCCACCGCTGCGCTATGAGATTGCCGCCCAGCTCACGCATGACTTCCCCGAGCTGGAGTTCATTCTCAACGGCGGTATCAAGACTCTGGATGAATGCCGCACGCACCTGCAGACCTTCGATGGCGTCATGCTAGGCCGCGAGGCTTATCACAATCCATACGTACTAGCGCAAGTCGATCAACAGTTGTTCGCCAGCAACGCACCGGTCATTGGCCGCGCCGAGGCGCTGCGTCAGTTGCGCCCCTACATTGAGCAACATCTGGCCGAAGGCGGCGCAATGCACCACATCACACGGCATGTACTGGGTCTGGGCCAAGGTTTCCCTGGCGCCCGACGCTTTCGCCAGCTGCTCTCTGTGGATGTACACAAGGTCGATGACCCGCTGCAACTGCTGGATCAGGCCACTCAATTGCTTGAGGGTCACTAGGGTCTATTCCCGGTTCATTCGCGGCCGCGCCGGAGCCTGTTTTTGCGCGAGAAATAGCCCCCACTGTCGTTGCAGGACTTGGCAAGGGAATAACCATTACCTACGTCCTGCGCCTAAGCGGGGGCCATTTCTCGCAGCAACGCGGCTCGCGATGAAACGGGAGTAGACCCTAAGCTCTGTTGAGTGGTGGCGGCCGCTCGGGTAAGGTCAAGGCATCAGCATCAACAAGGCTTCGTCATGACCTCCAAACTGGATCAACTCAAACAGTTCACTACCGTGGTAGCCGATACCGGCGACCTCGACGCCATCATTCGTCTGCAACCGGTGGATGCCACCACCAATCCATCGTTGCTGCTCAAGGCCGCCGCCCTGCCGCGTTATGCGCCGCTGCTGCAGAACGCCATCAGCCATTGTGACGGCGATCTGGGCTTGGCCTGCGACCTGTTTGGCGCCAGCGTCGGCCAGGAAATCCTCAAGGTCATTCCCGGACGAATTTCCACCGAGGTCGACGCCCGTCTATCGTTTGATACCCAGGCTACCCTCGCCCGCGCTGAACGCCTGATCGGCCTTTACGAGCAGGCCGGGGTCGGCCGTGAGCGCGTACTGATCAAGATCGCCGCTACTTGGGAAGGCATCCGCGCCGCTGAGAAACTGGAGCGCCAAGGCATCCAGACCAACTTGACCCTGCTGTTCTCCTTCGCCCAGGCTGCCGCCTGCGCCGATGCCGGGGTGTTTCTGATCTCGCCCTTCGTTGGCCGTATCTATGACTGGTACAAGAAAACCGAAGGCCGCGACTTTGTCGGCGCCGAAGACCCTGGCGTGCAGTCGGTTACACGCATCTACAACTACTACAAAGCCAATGCCTACAGCACCGTGGTGATGGGCGCGAGCTTTCGCAATCTCGGCCAGATCGAACAACTGGCCGGCTGCGATCGCCTGACCATCAGCCCCGAACTGCTGCAAAAATTGGCCGACGAACACGCGCCCCTGCCGCGCCTGCTCGCACCGGGCAATGCCGGCGAACCTCGTCAAACCCTGGCTGAAAGTCAGTACCGCTGGGCCATGAACGAAGACGCCATGGGCACCGAGAAGCTGGCCGAAGGCATTCGCCTGTTTGCCCGCGCCCAGGAAAAACTCGAAGCCCTGCTCAAAGCCCTGGCCTGAAACGACAA
>NKIE01000901.1 GCA_002256055.1 Pseudomonas sp. PGPPP3
GTGATTCACGCGTACCTGTTTAACCCGATTACCGTGGCCGTGGCGTTGGTGGTGGGTGGCGTGATCATGCTCTGGGCCGAGCGTCGGGTGCATCAGGTCGCCGTGGAAACCGTCGATCAGATGACTTGGAAAGATGCTCTCAAGGTCGGCTGCGCGCAGTGTCTGGCGATGATTCCAGGCACTTCGCGCTCTGGCGCGACCATTATCGGCGGCCTGCTGTTTGGCTTGTCGCGTAAGGCAGCCACCGAGTTTTCCTTCTTTCTGGCGATGCCGACCATGGTCGGGGCGGCGGTGTACTCGGGCTATAAATACCGCGAGCTGTTCCAGCCCGGCGATCTGCCGGTGTTCGCCATTGGTTTTGTCACCTCGTTTATCTTCGCCATGATTGCGGTGCGTGCTTTGCTCAAATTCATTGCCAATCACAGCTATGTGACCTTTGCCTGGTACCGCATCCTCTTCGGCCTGCTAAATCTGGTTCCCTGGCAGTTCAGCCTGAACGGCTGGAGCAGTACTCAAGG
>NKIE01000097.1 GCA_002256055.1 Pseudomonas sp. PGPPP3
AGGAACTCCCAGAGGGTTTCGCGGGCTTTCTCCACGCTCATACCGTGCAGGTCGAGGCTGCCTTCGAAGCTGATCTGGCCGGCCTTGAGCTTGCGCATCTGGCCGTCCTGCACACCGTCGCGGGCCCAGTAGAGTTCTTCCTCGGCGGCGACGTCGATGACAAACAGATCGGACAGACCGTCGACCGTGACGTTGTCTACGCGCACGGTGGCGGCTTGTCGGCGTTTGGCCAGTAACTGACGATCGGCTTTGCTTTTGCCGGTGTCGGCACGGTCGTGGACAAGGGGTTTGATGCCCTGGGTCGCGGATTTGAACAGGTTGAGGTCGTCGTCTTGCATATAGGGCTCCGCCACGGGCCGTCAGTTTAACTGCCTAAGCGAAAAAAATTCAGCGCTTGTGTGGGGGGCTGCCTTCAGCGCGGTTTTTCAGCAAATGCCGGGGCAGGCTGATGTCGCTACGGCGACGCAAGCGTGACCGGCAGCTGCGCCAACCAAGTACGCCGCAGCACAGCAGTAGTACGCCACTCAGCAACAAATGCAGCGGTTCACCTACCGGCAGGAGTGTGCCGGGTTGGCCTAGCAGGCTGACGACACCCGCGATCAGCAGCAGTGTGCCTAGGCACACCGCAAGGGCGGCCAACAGCAACGCCAGACGCCAATGCCAGCGCGGTTGGTTATGCAGGCGAAAGCGGCGGGCGCCGAGGAGGCTGGAGCGTTTCATGGCGGGTTCCTGCGGGACTAACCAAGCTGTGAGTGCGCTAACGGCCAAGTGGTTCCGCACGGATTGTTAGACGATTTTCGGGCCGTGCGCGAAACCACGTGTAAGCGACTCGCCAACAGCAGGCCCTAGCGCCTAAAATCGCCTCCCGTTTTGGAGGACTGTGCCGTGACCGATTCCCGCCTGCGTACCCTGCGTGACCACATCCGTTGGGCCGTCAGCCGTTTTCATGCCAGCGAGCTGTTTTTCGGTCACGGCACCGACAATGCCTGGGATGAAGCGCGCCAGCTGGTTTTGGGGGCGCTGCACCTGCCATGGGAAATCGCTGACAGCTACCTCGATTGCCGCTTGGAAGACGACGAGCGCACTTACCTGCAAGGCTTGTTGAAGCAGCGCATCGAGGACCGCATCCCCACGGCTTATCTGCTCGGTGAGGCCTGGTTTTGCGGCATGCCGTTCGTGGTGGATGAGCGTGTACTGATTCCGCGTTCGCCCATTGCTTGCCGCACACCCCAGCGCGGATTCTTGACCTGTGCACGGGTTCCGGCTGTATCGGTATCGCCTGCGCGGTGGCTTTTCCCGAAGCCGAAGTGGTGCTGGGGGATATTTCCTTCGAGGCGCTGGAAGTGGCCAGTGAAAATATCCACCGGCACAACCTCGAGGACCGTGTGTACGGCGTCCAGGGCGATGGTTTCGGTGGCTTGCCCAAGCAACGCTTCGATCTGATCGTCTCTAATCCGCCCTATGTGGATGCCGAGGATTTCGCCGATATGCCGGCCGAATACCAGCACGAGCCCGCGCTAGGCCTGGCCTGTGGCGATGACGGTCTGGACTTGGTGCGGCGCATGCTGGCCGAGGCGGCCGACCATCTGACCGAGCGCGGCATTCTTATCGTCGAAGTGGGCAACAGTCAGGTGCACGTTGAGGAACTCTATCCCGAGGTGGACTTCACCTGGCTGGAGTTCGAGCAGGGCGGTCATGGCGTGTTTTTGCTGGCCGCCGCCCAGTGCCGCGAGCACCAGGCGCTGTTTCGCCAGCGCGTGCTGGGCTGACATCGCTTAGCGGAACATCATCCACAGGCTCAGGGCGGTCAGGAACAGGCAGAGCAGCATCAGCGCGCTGATAGCAAAGCGCAGGGCGCCTTCGTCGCGTTTGAAGGCAGCCAGTTGCTCTTCTTTCTGCCGTAACTTGACGGCCTGTTCGGCCAGGGTCTGGTCGGCCTGCTGGAGAATCTTACCGGCGTCGAGCAAAGCGACGGTTTGCACCTTGTCGCGGTTCCATTCGCCAATCAGGTCGCTGGCCAGGTCGGCGCTAAAGCCACCCTTGATCTGCAATTTATCGCTGTAGGTGATGGTAAAGCCCAAGGCTTCGAGGATGTGGTCGCGACGGCTGCGCTGCTGCTCATCAAAGCTGTCCTTGGCAGCGAAATCGGCGCCGATGACCCGGTAATGCCCACAGCGTTGCTGCGCCCAGAGGATGCCCTGGGCCAGTAGAAAGCGCGCCAGCCCGCGATTGTTAGGCTCGATCAGCAACCCCGTATCGGGGCCGAACTGCAGGGTGCGCTGCTGGTGATCGAGCCACACTTCCAGAACGTTCTGTTCCTTGTGCAACAGTTGCGCCGGCAGTTGGATGGTCAGGCGCAGCATGCTCAAGGTCGGACTGTGTCGCTCCAGACGCGCCAGCTCAGCAAAGCGCAGCGGCCGTGGGCCGGTACTGCGCTCGGTCGCCAACGGTGCCAGACGCAGCAATTGCCACTGCCGCGGAGGCAGCTCGGCCCACTGCCGTTTCAGGGCATTGATCTGCTCTTCGGGGCTGGGCTGCTGAGGATCATCAGTCATGTTCAGGTTCCTTGCAGGCGCGCGACATAGGCGCGTCATTGTTAGTATATCGGCCGCTCGGCTGGCGGCTCGAGAGGCTTTCCTCGCTGAAACCTGCTGCCGCTATCGCGTGCAAGCGTGCTCCTCGCTGCCGTCACGGGTATACTGCCGGCCCCTCGTTTCGGCCCCGCGGAGCACTCTGCATGTCTGGCAATACCTACGGCAAGCTGTTTACTGTTACCACCGCCGGCGAAAGCCATGGCCCGGCCCTGGTGGCCATTGTCGACGGTTGTCCGCCGGGGATCGAGCTGTCGCAGGCTGATCTGCAGCGCGATCTGGATCGGCGCAAGCCCGGTACCAGCCGTCATACCACCCAGCGCCAGGAAGCCGACGAGGTAGAAATCCTCGCTGGCGTGTTCGAGGGCAAGACCACTGGTTGCGCCATCGGCCTGCTGATTCGCAACACCGACCAGAAGTCCAAGGACTACTCGGCGATCCAGGACCTGTTCCGCCCAGCCCATGCCGACTACACCTACCACCATAAATATGGCCTGCGCGATTACCGTGGTGGCGGCCGCAGCTCGGCGCGGGAAACCGCCATGCGCGTGGCGGCCGGGGCGATTGCCAAGAAGGTGCTGGCCGGTTTTGGCATCACTGTGCGCGGCTACATGAGCCAGTTGGGGCCCATTGAGATTCCGTTCAAAAGCTGGGATGGCGTGGAAGACAACGCCTTTTTCAGCCCAGATCCGGACAAGGTGCCGGAGCTTGAGGCCTACATGGACCAACTGCGTCGCGACCAGGATTCGGTCGGGGCGAAGATTACTGTGGTTGCCGAGGGCGTGATGCCGGGGCTGGGCGAGCCGATCTTCGATCGCCTGGATGCCGAGCTGGCCCATGCGCTGATGAGCATCAACGCGGTTAAAGGGGTAGAAATTGGCGCTGGTTTCGCCAGCGTGGCGCAGCGCGGCACCGAGCACCGCGATGAGCTGACCCCTGACGGTTTCCTGTCCAACAATGCCGGCGGCATTCTTGGCGGTATCTCCTCTGGGCAGCCGATTGTCGCCCATCTGGCGCTCAAGCCGACGTCCAGCATCACCACGCCAGGCCGCTCGATCGATATCCACGGCAATTCGGTGGACGTCATCACCAAGGGCCGTCACGACCCGTGCGTGGGTATCCGCGCCACGCCGATCGCCGAAGCCATGATGGCCATCGTCTTGCTCGATCACCTGATGCGTCACCGCGCGCAGAACGCCGCCGTGCAGGTGATCACCCCGGTATTGCCGCAGCTGTGATCGGCCAGCCGCTATGAGCCCACAGCCGCTGCCGTACTGGCGGCTGTCGGGTTTTTACCTCTTTTACTTTGCCTTGCTCGGCGCCACGGCGCCGTTTCTGGCTTTGTACTTCGAACACCTGGGATTCTCACCGGCGCGCATTGGCGAACTGGTGGCTATCCCTATGCTGATGCGCTGCCTGGCGCCGAACCTGTGGGGCTGGCTGGGTGATCGTACAGGCCGGCGTTTGCTGATCGTGCGTATTGGCGCCTTCTGCACCCTGGCCAGTCTGAGCTTGATCTTTGTCAGTCAGAGTTACGCCTGGCTGGCGCTGGTGATGGCCCTGCATGCGTTCTTCTGGCATGCGGTGCTGCCGCAGTTCGAGGTCATTACCCTGGCCCATCTGCGCGAACAGTCGGCGCGCTATACCCAGTTGCGGCTGTGGGGCTCGGTGGGTTTCATCCTTACCGTGGTCAGCCTGGGTTGGTTGTTCGAGGTGTTCAGCCTGGCGCTGTACCCGTGGATATTGCTCGCCATCATCGCCGGCATCGCCCTGAGCAGTTGCTGGGTGCCGGATGCCCAGCCGGTGCATGCACCGCCTGTTGCCGAGCGTGGCGGCTTCCTGCGCCAGTTGCGTCAACCCGGCGTAATCGCTTTTTACCTGTGTGTGGCGCTGATGCAGCTGTCCCACGGACCTTATTACACCTTTATCAGCATCCATCTGGAGAGCCTGGGCTATTCGCGCGGGGTCATCGGCCAGCTCTGGGCGCTCGGTGTGGTGGCGGAAATTGTGTTGTTTATGGGCATGCCCTGGTTGATGCAGCGAATCAGCTTGCGGCAGTTATTGATTGGCAGTTTTCTCCTGGCCGCGCTGCGTTGGTGGCTGCTGGGCTACCTGGCCGAGCACTGGGCAGTACTGTTGTTTGCCCAGTTACTGCATGCCGCCACCTTTGGCTGCTTTCATGCAGCAGTTATTCATTTTGTTCAGCGCAGTTTCGATTCCCGCCAGCAAGGCCAGGGGCAGGCCCTGTACGCGGCCCTGGCAGGTGTCGGGGGCGCGCTTGGGGCCCTGTATGCCGGTTACAGCTGGAAAGCCCTCGGGCCAGGCTGGACTTTTGCCTTGGCCAGCCTGGCCGCGCTGGGCGCTGCCGTTATCATGAGCCGCTGGGTGCCGGCACCCGTACAGCCCGTCAGCGGGCACTGAAATGATCATGCCGATTGAGGAGTTTCGCCCGTGAGCCGTTTGAGCGTTTATCACCAAAGCCTGCCGGAGCAACCGAACAAGGTGCTGTGCCATGCCGACGACATTACTCGCACCTTGGCCGAGGTTGGCGTGGGGCTTGAGCAATGGCCCGTCCCGGCGGCAGTTGTACCCGGTCTCGATGTGGCAATCCTGGCTAACGACAGTCAGACGCTGCTCGCGCCGCTACTGGCCCAGGGTTATGTGGTCGACGAAGCGCTCAGCCTCAAGGCCGCTGACGCACAAGGGCTGGCGCTGCGTGAACGCTTTGCCGATGAGTTTTGCCTGAATGGCGAGCACAGCAGCCTGTTCCTCGCCGGTCGTGGCCTGGTTAGCCTGCACATTGAAGATTACGTCTACGAAGTGCTGTGCGAGCGCGGTGATCTGCTGACCCTGCCGGCAGGCACCAAACACTGGGTCGACTTTGGCGAGCGCGCCAATATGGCCGTAATCCGCCTGAACAAACCGGCTCAGGGCGTCACCGTACGGCGCACCGGCGATACCATTGCCAGTCAGTTCTCGCGCTTGGAAGAGTGGACCTGAAGCCTCTGCGAGCAACGCCTATGGGGCGGGTCGATATAATCGCAGCAACAATTTTTTTACAGGGGCTGTGCATACTAGAGTGCCTCGTTTTGCGCATAATCGGCGCCGCTGTCGTTCAGCAGTGTGGTTTCAGCCGTTGGCTACCGCTCGGTAGCTCCGGCTGGCGCCCGGTTTCCTTTTCACTTTTCGCAGTACGGATTTTAACTCCATGGCCCTAGCGGACACCCTGCACGCCAAGCCCTCGGCATCGCCGAGCATTCGCCCGACTATCGCAAGTCATCTGGCTTTCACCGCCGTCAGTGCGCTGGCCTTGCTGTTGATGTACAGCCTGTTGCGTGGCGCACTGCTGATCTACAACCGCGAGCTGATAGGTGACACACCGGTCAGTACCTTTGTCGAGGCGTTCTACAACGGCATGCGCTTTGACCTGCGGGTAGTCGTGTACGCCTGCATTCCGCTGCTGCTGGCATTGTTCAGTGTCCGCGCCATGGCTGCGCGCCAGGCATTGCGCTGGTGGCTGACCGGCTTTGCCAGTCTGACCCTGTTTCTGGCGCTGACCGAACTGGATTTCTACCGTGAGTTCCACCAGCGCCTGAACAGCCTGGTGTTCCAGTATTTCCAGGAAGACCCGCAAACGGTTCTGAGCATGCTCTGGAATGGTTTCCCAGTCGGTCGCTACCTACTGGCCTGGGCATTAGCCACCTGGTTGCTGGCCAAGCTATTCAAGGGGCTCGACCTATTCACTCGCCCGGCGCAACCAAGCCTGTTGTCCAGTGCAGCGCCCCATTCACTGCCATGGCAGTGGCGCTGGCTGGCACTGCTGCTGTGCCTGGTCATTTCCGTGGTGGCCGCGCGCGGTCATTTGCGTCAGGGCCCGCCGCTGCGCTGGGGCGATGCTTATACCACTGACTCGATGTTCGCCAATCAGCTGGGCCTGAATGGCACCTTGACCCTGTACACCGCAGCCGCCAACACCTTTGGCACCCACCGCGACAATGCTTGGAAAGCCACCCTGAACGATGAGGATGCGCTGAAAGCTGTGCGCGAGATGCTCCTGACGCCACACGACAAGCTGGTGGATGCCGATAGCGCCGCAATTCGTCGCGATTTCACACCGCCAGCCGAGGGCACGCTGCCCATCAAGAATGTGGTGGTGATTCTGATGGAGAGCTTTGCCGGCCATTTCGTTGGTGCCTTGGGCAGCCCGCTGAACATCACCCCGAATTTTGACAAGCTGGCCAAGGAAGGGCTGCTGTTCAAGCGCTTCTTCTCCAATGGCACCCATACCCATCAGGGCATGTTCGCCACCATGGCCTGCTTTCCCAATCTGCCCAGCTTCGAGTACCTGATGCGCACCCCTGAGGGTGGCCACAATTTTTCCGGCTTGCCGCAGCTGTTAAGCCCCCGCGGCTTTGACAACCTGTACGTGTACAACGGTAACTTTCAGTGGGATAACCAATCCGGGTTCTTCAGCAACCAGGGCATGACCAACTTCATCGGCCGCGAAGACTTCGTCAACCCCGTGTTTATGGACCCGACCTGGGGCGTGTCCGACCAGGACATGTTTGATCGTGGCGCGCTGGAACTGGAAAAAAATTACGGCAGCAAACCCTTCTATGCCTTGCTGCAGACGCTCTCCAACCACACGCCATATGCCTTGCCAACCGAGTTGCCGGTGGAACGGGTGAGCGGCCAAGGCTCGACGGACGAACACCTTACCGCCATGCGCTATTCAGACTGGGCGCTGGGCCAGTTCTTCGAGAAGGCTCGGAAAGCGCCGTACTTCAAAGAAACCCTGTTCGTTATCGTTGGCGACCATGGCTTTGGTGCCGATGAGCAGCTAACGGAAATGGATTTGCACCGCTTCAACGTACCGCTGCTCTTGATTGCCCCAGGCATTCAAGAGAAGTTCGGTACCAGCAGCGAGGTAGTGGGTACGCAGATCGATGTGGTACCGACCATCATGGGCCGCCTGGGTGGTGAGGTGCGGCATCAGTGCTGGGGGCGCGACTTGCTTAACCTGCCCGAGGGCGATGGAGGTATTGGTGTAATCAAGCCTTCCGGCGGCGACCAGACCGTGGCCATCGTTTCACCAGAGCGGATTCTGATTCAGCCCAAAGGCTTCGACGCCCGCCTGTACGATTACCAGCTGGGCGCCAAAGCCAGTGCCACGCGGGTCGATCTTCAACAGGCGCCCGAACTCAAGCACAAGCTTGAAGCCTTCCTACAAACCGCCACCAAAAGTTTGCTGGATAACACCGCCGGCGTTGTCGGCAGCAAGTCTGAATAACATCGGTGCACTGATCTAAACATCACCGCTGAAAAACGCCTCCACTCTTGGAGGCGTTTTTGTTTATGCATTCTGACGATTGGCCGATAACTGGCTGGAGTGACTGGCCTGGGTCTACGCTGGCACTAGAGCATATTGCTGATAACTGCCTCTGCGTCGGGAGTTCGACATGTTGAGTTTGTTCGCCAATCTTGGTTTTCGCTGGAAAATTGCCTTACCCATATTGCTCCTGGCGTTCTTACTGGTGTTGATGGGCGGGCTGGGCATGCGCGGCATCAATCAGACGACCGACTCCAGCAACAAACTCGCCAGCCGTTATTTGCCAGCAATCAGTCTGTTGCTCAATGCCGACCGCGACCTTTATCAGGCCTTCGTGGCAGAACGCAGTGTGTTGGACGCGGCGGCTGGAGATTACGTCAGTAACCTCAAGGCCGCTCATGCCGAGAACCTGCAGCAGGCTTATGACCGGGTGCACAAATATGCCGCGATGCAGCCAGGGTCTGAGGCGCTGCAATTGGTGGCGCAGTTCGATCGTGGTTTTGAACGCTGGAAAAGCACATCGCAGCAAGTGCTGCAACTCGCGGGCAATGACACCCTGGCGGCTGGATTCGGCGGAGGTGAGGCCTTCGGTGGGGTCGGCAATGACAGCCTGGCCGGTGGCGGCGGCAAGGACGCCCTCTATGGCGGCGACGGCGCTGACACCCTGT
>NKIE01000098.1 GCA_002256055.1 Pseudomonas sp. PGPPP3
ACCGTCAAAGCCACCGCCCACGCCGACCGTAACGGCTTCTTCTATGTGGTCGACCGCAACAACGGCAAGCTGCAGAACGCCTTCCCCTTCGTCGACAAGATCACCTGGGCCAGCCATATCGACCTGAAAACCGGCCGCCCGGTGGAGATCGAAGGCCAGCGCCCACCCAAGCCCGCACCGGGTGAAACCAAGGGCAAATCGGTGGAGGTATCGCCACCCTTCCTCGGCGGCAAGAACTGGAGCCCCATGGCCTACAGCCAGGACACCGGCCTGTTCTACGTACCGGCCAACCACTGGAAGGAGGACTACTGGGCTGAGGAGCCTCACTACAAGGCCGGCTCCGCCTACCTGGGCATGGGTTTCCGCATCAAACGCCTGTACGACGATCACGTCGGCATCCTGCGGGCGATGAACCCGACTGGCACCGGAATCATCTCCCCGCCCATCACCTGGGAGCAGGACGGCGAGCAGTACATCGGTGTCACCACCGGCTATGGCGGCGCCGTGCCGCTGTGGGGCGGCGACATGGCCGAGCTGACCAAACCGGTCGCCCAGGGCGGCTCGTTCTGGGTGTTCAAACTGCCAAGCTGGGACAAGTAAGCCCTCTAAACCCTGGTGCAACACACCAGGGTTTTTTGCCCTTTATCGCCGCCAGCTGCTACAGCTGGCGGCCTGTTTGCGAGGCCAACCATGCACCCTCTACCTCTACTTTTGCCCATCGCCCTGCTGCTAATTGCAGTCGAGCTACGCGCCGACGATCAGGTCCTGACCGTCAACGGTTGCCGTATCGAAGCCGACAGCCAGTGCCCGAATGCCAACCTGCGCGGCGCCGACCTGAGCAATCAGGACATGCGTCGGATGAACCTGGCCAGTGCCGACTTGCGCGGCGCCAACCTGCGCCATAGTCGCCTCGATTTGGCCAACCTGGAAAAAGCCCAACTGCAAGGCGCCAACCTGACTCGCGCGAGCCTGCAGCAAAGCAACCTGCGCCTGGCCGACTTTAGCGCCAGCACTCTGGTAGCTATCAATGGCTGGGGCCTGTTTGCCCAGGGCGCGCGCTTTACCGGCGCCGACATGCGCGCCGCCAATCTGGAGTTTGCCAGGCTGTCGGGGGCCAAATTGCATAACGCCAACCTGACGGCCGCCAATCTGGAAATGACCTGGCTGAGCAAAGCCGACCTCAAGGGCGCGTCTTTGCTCTCAGCCAACTTGCAGGAAGTAAAAATGGGCGGCGCCAACCTGGAAAACGCCGACCTCAGCGACAGCCGCCAGCTGTATGGCAACTACCAGGGCGCCAATATGCCCGGCTGCAAAAACTGCCCGCAGGGCTGGGACTGACGAGGGCAGAACGCCACATTCGAGAGCGGCTAAAGCCGCTTCTTGGACATAGTGGAAAGCCTCAGGCCATCGGACCTCAGGCGCTTTCCAGGCCTAGGCGCAGGACGCCGGTGTCGATGGCTAGATGCACCAACTCGGCCTGGCTGCTGACCTGCAGTTTGCTTTTTAGCAGGGTCAGGTTGTTGGACACGGTCTTGCTACTGATGCACAGCTTTTCGGCGATCTGCCGGCTGGGGATGCCCTTGGCCAGCATCACGAAGATCTCCAGCTCGCGCGGCGTCATGTTCTGCAGGCGTGGGTCCAGGCGGCCGTCCTGGGTCAGGTTGCAGGCCAGGTGGGTGGCCAGGTTCTGCTCGATATAGGCATGCCCGGCGAGCGTGCGTTTGACCGCCTCCAGCAGCACTTCCGGCGCCGAGGTTTTGGTCAGGTAGCCCAGGGCGCCAGCCTCCAGGGCCTGGCGCACCAGAGGCAGCTCGTCGTGCATGCTGAAGAACAGCACGCGGATCTGCGGCAAGCGCTGGCGCAAACGGCGCAGGGTTTCCAGGCCACTGATGCCGGGCAGGCCGATGTCCATGATGATCAGGCTGGGAATCTCCAGCTGCACCTGCGCCAGGGCCTGTTCACCGTCGCAGGCCTCGCTGACCTGCACCTCGGGCAACAAGGCACGCAACAGGCTGGCATAGCCTTGGCGCACCACGGCGTGATCATCCACCAGAAGAATTTTCATTGGTTCTCCACCGTCAGCGGCACGCGTAAACGCAACAACCAACCCCGACCTGGGCGGCTGCGCCAATGCACCACGCCACCGAGGCTGCGGGCGCGTTCGCTAATTGAGCGCAAGCCAATCCCGGCCCGCTGCGGTAACTGCGCGCCACGGCCGTTGTCACGCACCAGCAAGTGCAAACGACCGCCGCGCTGCTGCAAGCGAATACGCACTTCGCTGGCCTGGGCATGGCGGGCCACGTTGGTCAGCGCTTCTTGCACCAGACGGTACAGGTGGGCCTTGCTCGGCAATGGCAGGGTCGGCAAATCGGCGCCCAGCAGCAGGCTACAACGAATGCCCTGGGCGGTTTGCCAATCGTCGGTGAGCAATTGCAGGGCCGCATCCAGCTCCAGGCGTTCCAGCACCACCGGATAAAGATCACGAATCAGGGCGCGAAAGCCCTGCTGCAAATACTCGCAATTGGCCTCCAGGCTCTGCGCCGCTTTTTTCACGGCGTCGGGGTGCTCAGCGAGGCTGCGCAGCAAGCAGGCCTGGGCGCGAATGCCGGTGAGGTATTGGCCAAGGTCGTCATGCAGGGTCTGGCCGAGGTGCGCACGCTCACGCTCCTGCAGGGCCAGCAAGGCCTGGGTCAACTTGGCGTTGTCGGTTTGCGCATACTGCAAGGTGCTAACCATGGTGTTGAAATGCCCGGCCAGCACCTGCGCCTCGGCGATGCTGTGGGCGGGTAAACGCACATCCAGTTGGCCTTGGGCGACCTGCTGCAACGCCCCGAGTAACTCATCCAGCACCCGCCGCCCGCGCGCCACCGCCCAGCGACTGCTGAGCAGGCTGGCCAACCAGGCCAGCACGCTGAGCAGCAGCAATTGCAGCAGCGAGTCGCGTACCTCCTCGATTTCATCGCGGGGGTCGACGGCAATTTGCAGAGTCTGGCCGTCGTCCATCAGCACCGTGACCGGCGCCGGCAGTTCGGGCAGCAACTGCGTCGCCAGCCAGTCCTGGCGCGTGGGCGGCGTCAGCTCGGGGTTGGTCAGTGGGGTGATGCGGATGTGCCGCAGGTTGCCCGCCAGGCCACTGTGCAGGCTGGCCGGGTCACGGCTGGCGGCCACGTGCAGGTAGTCGACCATGGCCTGCGCGGCGCGCATCTCGCGCTGCACGTCGGTGCTGGCCTGGCGCAGCAGCAGCAACATGCCGAGCGCGGCCACCAGGGTAAAAAACAGCGTGACCCACAGGTTGATTCGCCAGAGCGCAGTCATCGCTTACTTGACCACGAAGTAGCCCAGCATGCCCTTGCCTTCCAGGCCCTTGGCATAGAAGCGGAACTTGCCGGGTTTGATCGGCACGAAGAAGATTTCCGCCTCACCGGCGTCCTCGAACTCCAGCTCGGTGAGGGTCACGGCCTTGATCTCGACACCACCCGCCTCGACCTTGCGCAGGAAAATCGAGGTGGCAAATTCCGGCGCTTGAAAGGCGTATTCCTTCTGCCCGCTGGCGATGATCTTGAGCTGGTAGGCCTTGCCGGTTTCCAGGGCATATTCGTGCTGCGACATGCTGTAGTCGCTGTCCTCACTGCCCAGGCGCAACTCCGGCAAGGTCGTGGTCAGGCGCGTGAGGTCGCCGGCGGCGTGCAAATTGTCGAAACCGATCAGGCTGCCGATCAGCAACAGGGGAAACAGCAGGGTCTTGAGCGCGTGCATGGGGATACCTTTTTATTGTTATGGGCCGATGGCCTCATGCTAGAGATGCCGGCCGCGCGCGCATTTACGACCTTGGTACTGCCTGGTTGATACTTTGTGCATATTTCCCCCACCCGGCAGGCTTCCTATGCTGGCAACACCGACTGAGGAGTTGCCCATGGGTCCGCTGCGCCGTCATCTCATGCTCTGCGTCCTGGCCCTTGCGGCCAGCGCAACCCATGCCAGCGACCCCATGCAGGTACGCATCGGCTACCTGGCCTATATCCCGGCCACCGGCCCGCTGCTGTCCAACGTCATCCCTGAACCAGCGGACGCTGGCCTGCGCGGCGCCGAGTTGGCGATTGTCGACAGCAACAGCACTGGGCGCTTTCTCAAGCACAACTACAGCCTGGAAACCGCCCGTGCGGACGACAGCGCCAGCCTACTGAGTGCCGCCAAAGCGCTGCATCAACAAGGCGTACGCCTGTTCGTGCTAAATGCCCCGGCGGCCAGCGTGCGCCTGCTCAGCCAGGCGCTGCCCGACAGCCTGCTGTTCAACGCTGGCAGTGCCGACGACGAATTGCGCCAGAGCGCCTGCCTGGCCAACGTGCTGCATACGCTACCGAGCCGGGCGATGCTGACCGATGCCCTGGCGCAGTTTCTGACCGTGCGCCAATGGCAGCGCTGGCTGCTGATCAGTGGCCCGACTGAAGACGACCAGGCCTACGCTGCCGCCCTCAAGCGTGCGGCCAAACGTTTCGGCCACAAAATTGTTGCGGAAAAAGCCTGGAGCTTTGACAACGACCAGCGCCGCAGCGCCCAGGCCGAAATGCCGCTGTTCACCCAGACTGCGGAATACGACGTGGTGCTGGTGGCCGACGAGCGCGGCGACTTCGGCGAATACCTGCCTTACCAAACCTGGTACCCACGGCCAGTGGCCGGCACCCAGGGTTTAACGCCCACCGGCTGGCACAAGACGGTGGAGACCTACGGCGCCGCCCAGCTGCAAAAACGCTTCGAAGCCCACGCCCAGCGCTGGATGAACGACCGCGATTTCGCCGCCTGGATCGCTGTGCGCAGCATCGCCAGCGCAGTCAGCAAACTGCGCCAGACCGATGCCAAGGCCATCCGCCAACTGGCCCTCAGCGAGCAGTTGCCACTGGACGGCTTCAAGGGCCGCAAGCTCAGCTATCGACCCTGGAGCGGCCAGCTGCGCCAGCCCATCCCGCTGGTACAGCCGCGCGCGCTGGTCAGCACTTCACCCCAAGACGGTTTTCTGCACCCCAGCAGCGAGCTGGACAGCCTTGGCTACGACGCCGCCGAAGTGCGCTGCGACCTGGCCGCCACCGCGTTCTGACGCCCCGATAACCCGAGGACCACCCCTATGCGCATCGCCCTGCTCGCCGCCAGTATCACCCTCGCCATGGCCAGCACCGCCAGCCTGGCCGCCACCGCTTATGTGTCCAACGAAAAGGACGACAGCATCAGCGTGATCGACCTCGCCAGCCAGACGGTGACCGAGACGCTCAAGGTCGGCATGCGCCCGCGCGGGCTGTTGTTGTCCAGCGATAACAAGCTGCTGTACATCTGCGCCAGTGACTCCGACCGCGTGCAGGTGATGGACCTGGCCACGCGCAAGATCATCAAGGAGCTGCCCTCCGGCGCCGACCCCGAGCAATTCGCCCTGCACCCCAACGACCGCTGGTTGTATATCTCCAACGAGGACGATGCGCTGGTGACCGTGGTCGACAGCCAGAGCGATGCGGTGCTGGCGCAGATCGATGTCGGCGTCGAGCCCGAAGGCATGGCCGTCAGCCCCGACGGTAAGTGGGCGGTAAACACCAGTGAAACCACCAACATGCTGCACTGGATCGACACCAGTACCCAACAACTGGTGGACAACACTCTGGTCGACCAGCGCCCCCGGCATGTCGAGTTCGACGGCGACGGTAAACGCCTGTGGGCCTCGGCGGAAATCGGCGGCACAGTCAGCGTGATCAACGTCGCCAGCCGCACGATCGACAAGGTACTGACCTTCAAGATCAAGGGCGTACACCCGGACAAAGTGCAGCCCGTGGGCGTCAAGCTCAGCGCCGACGGCAAGTTGGCCTTCATCGCCCTGGGCCCGGCCAACCACGTGGCGGTGGTGGATGCCCAGAGCTACGAAATTCTCGATTACCTGCTGGTCGGCCGACGGGTCTGGCACATGGCGTTTACCCCGGACCAGAAGCAGTTGCTGACCACCAACGGCGTCAGCAGCGATGTGTCGGTGATTGATGTCGACAGCCTCAAGGTGACCAAGTCGATCAAGGTCGGCCGCTACCCCTGGGGCGTGGTGGTAACCCCATGAACGCCCTGGTGCTGAACGCCATCAGCTTCGCCTACGGACCGCGCCAGGCCTTGCAGGAAGTGGCATTCAGCCTGGCGCCCGGCTCCTTCAACGCCTTGCTGGGGCCCAACGGCGCCGGCAAGTCGACCCTGATTGCCCTACTCACCCGCCTCTACGACCTGCAGCAGGGCGAGATCCAGGTGCTCGGCCACAGCCTGCGCCGCCAACCACGCCAGGCCCTGCGCCAACTCGGTGTGGTGTTTCAACAAAGCACCCTGGACCTGGACCTGAGCGTGGAACAGAACCTGCGCTACCACGCCGCCCTGCACGGCATGCCCACGCCGCTGGCGCGCCAACGCATCGACGCCGAACTGGCCCGCCAGCAACTGGGCGAGCGCCGTCACGACAAGGTCCGCGACCTCAATGGCGGCCACCGCCGGCGGGTGGAAATCGCCCGCGCCCTGCTGCACCAGCCCCGTTTGCTGCTGCTCGACGAAGCCAGCGCCGGCCTCGATCCGGCCAGCCGCCTGGCCCTCAATCAGCATGTGCACCGACTGTGCCGCGACGAGGGCCTGGCCGTGCTGTGGACCACCCACCTGCTGGATGAAGTGCAGGCCAGCGACCAGTTGCTGATCCTCAACCGCGGCCACCTGGTCGCCCAGGGCCAAGCCAGCCAGATCGGCGCCGACGACGCCAGCCTGGCCGCCACCTTCAGCCGCCTGACTAGCAGCGAGATAAGCCCATGAATAGCCCCGCCCTGAGCGCCTACTGGTATTGCCTCGCCGGCATCGTGCAACGTGAATGGCTGCGCTTCGTGCTGCAACGCTCGCGCTTTCTCAGCGCCCTGGTGCGCCCGCTGCTGTGGCTGCTGGTGTTTGCCGCTGGTTTCCGCGCAGCGCTAGGCATCGCCATCATCGCTCCCTACGACACTTACATCCCCTACGAGACCTACATCGTGCCGGGGCTGGCGTGCATGATCTTGCTGTTCAACGGCATGCAGGGTTCGCTGTCGATGGTCTACGACCGCGAGATGGGCAGCATGCGCGTGCTGCTCACCAGCCCGCTGCCACGGGCCTTTCTGCTGGCCAGCAAACTGCTGGCCATCGCCCTGATCTCACTGTTACAGGTGTATGCCTTCCTCGGCATTGCCTGGCTGTATGGCGTGCAGCCACCACCCTTCGGCCTGCTCGCAGCCCTGCCCGCGCTACTGCTAGTGGCCTTGCTGCTCAGCGCCCTGGGCCTGCTGCTGTCCAACGGCATTCGCCAGCTGGAGAATTTTGCCGGGGTGATGAACTTCGTGATTTTCCCGCTGTTTTTCCTCTCGTCGGCGCTCTACCCGCTGTGGAAAATGCGCGAAGCAAGCGAATGGCTGTACTGGCTGTGCGCCCTAAACCCCTTCACCCATGCCGTCGAACTGGTGCGCTTCGCCCTCTATGAACGCCTAAACCTCACCGCCCTGCTGGTGTGCCTGGGCCTGACGCTGCTGTTTAGCGTGCTGGCGGTTGCCACCTTCAACCCGCAACACGCCAACCTGCGCCGCGCCAGCTAACCCCCTGAACGCCAAGATAAAACTACTACTTTGGTACTGCCTGCACTCTCCAACGTAGGATTTCCAAAGCCCGTACATTGCCCTGTAATGGACCGATAAAAAGAATCGAGACCAAAGGCGATGAACTACCTAATGCCGTTGTCGTTTGCCCTGCCGTTGCGCCTGTGCCTGGCGGTGTTCGCCCTGTGCCTGGCGAGCCCGCCGCTGTGGGCTGAAGAATCCTTGCTAACCCCTGATGGCTATCGCAGCGGTCATTACCGCAGCCCCACGCCGGCCAGCAGCGAGTACGCCCAAACCCTCGACACTGCCGCCCTGCAACAGCTGTTGCAGAGTCAGCCGCAGACCCGCCTGATCGACGTTTACCGTCAGCAATGGCTGCACGGCCGCTTTATTGCCGAAGAGCCCCACAGCAACCTGCCTGGCAGTCTGTGGCTGGCCAACAGCGGCGATGGTGTGTTGACTGCGCAGTGGCTCGACTATTTCAGCCGCAACCTGCAACAGGTCACTCAGGGCGACAAAGGTTGGCCACTGGTGTTCTATTGCCGCTCCGACTGCTGGCTGAGCTGGAATGCAATCAAACGCGCCCATCATCTGGGCTACCAAAACCTCTACTGGTACCGTGACGGTATCGATGCCTGGGAACAGGCCGGCCTGCCGCTGGTCCCCGCGCAACCGCAAGCCTTGCCTTAAAACGTGCGAAACACCCTATGACGGCTGAAGCCACACCATAATCAAAACAATGAGGTGAAAAGCCATGTACAAAATTCTAATTGCCGACGACCACCCGCTGTTCCGCGAAGCCATCCACAACGTCATCAGTGATGGTTTTCCCGGCTGCGAAATCATGGAAACTGCCGACCTCGACAGCGCCCTGGCCCTGACCCTGGAGCACGACGACCTCGACCTGATCCTGCTCGACCTGAATATGCCTGGCATGCACGGCCTGAACGGTTTGATTAACCTGCGCAACGCGG
>NKIE01000902.1 GCA_002256055.1 Pseudomonas sp. PGPPP3
GATCGCCCTGCTGGCCAGCAGCGTCAACGCCGCCGACGGCAACATCGAGAAGATCAGCATGGACGAGCGCGACGGTCGCGTCAGCGTCGTGCAGTTGGTGGTCAGCGTCCACGACCGCGTCCACCTGGCCCGTGTGATCAAGAAACTGCGCGCACTCAAAGGGGTGATGCGCATCACCCGCATGCGTGCCTGACGCCCGCCCATCGGCGTCCAATCTGCGCAAATCAGTCAACACCGCGTCCGGGTGCAGCCCGGCCAGAACCTCACTAGGAGTTTTTATGAGCAAGACCGTTATCAGCAGCGACAAGGCCCCCGCCGCCATCGGCACCTACTCGCAAGCCATCAAGGCCGGCAACACCGTGTACATGTCCGGGCAGATCCCCCTCGACCCCAAGACCATGGAACTGGTGGACGGCTTCGAAGCCCAGACGGTGCAAGTGTTCGAAAACCTCAAGGCCGTGGCCGCCGCCGCCGGCGGCTCGGTCAAGGACATCGTCAAGCTGACCGGCTGCCTC
>NKIE01000099.1 GCA_002256055.1 Pseudomonas sp. PGPPP3
GGGTGCGAGGTACGCTCGCCCATGCCGATCAGCACCACGCCATTGCCGATGGGCATGACGTCACCGCCTTCGAGGGTGGCGGCGCCGTGATCTTCATCGGGATCGCCGTACCAGACCTTGAAGTCGGCGTTAACGAAATCCGGGTGGAATTTGTAGATAGCCGTCATCAACAGGGTTTCCTGGCGGCGCGCCGGCCAGTACATCGGGCTGAGGACTACACCGCCGTAGATCCAGCAGCTGTTGTCGCGGGTGAACTGGGTATTCGGCAGCGGCGGCAGGATAAAGCTGGATTCGCCAATGAAGTCGTTGAAAATCTTGCCCAGCTCACTGGCGCCGTTGGCGGCCAAGTCGGCACCCGAGACACCGCCGATCAGGTATTCGGCGAGCTTGCGTGGTTCCTGGCCTTCCAGCCAGCTGCGCAGCTCCTGCCCCAGACCAATGCCGACCTGATTGGCCGAGGTCTTGCGGTCGAGAATCCACTTCAGTGCTTCCGGGTTCTGCACCACGTCGGTGAGCAGGTTGTGCATCTCGACCACTTCGATATTGCGGTCGCGCATCTTGGTGACGAAGTCGAAGTGATCGCGCTTGGCCTGGTTGACCCAGATAACGTCGTCGAACAGCAATTCATCGCAGTTGTTCGGCGTCAGGCGAAGGTGGGCGAGGCCGGGTGAGCAGACCATCACTTTGTGCAGTTTTCCGGCTTCGGAATGAACGCCGAGTTTCTGTTTGGACATTGTCGAACTCCTTCTCTTAAAGACTCAGGAAACCAGCGTAGAGACCGTAGGCGGCAATGCCGGCGCCGATCAGTACGCCCAGGAAAATCAGTTTCTCCACCCCGGTAAATACCGGTTGGCCCAGCTCATGCTTGGCCTTGGCGAACAGGATGGCCCCTGGCGCATACAGCAGCGCCGACAGCAGCAGGTACTGCACGCCCGCCGCATACACCAGCCATATGGCATACACGGTCGAGATCAGCGCAATCAGCAGATCCTTGTTACGTTGACCCGCATCGTTCTCATAGGTTTCACCACGCATGGCCAAAAGCACGGCATAAGCGCTGGACCAGAAGTACGGCACCAGGATCATCGACGTGGCCAGGTACAGCAGCTTCAGGTAGGTGGCATCGTTGAACAGGGTGATGATCAGGAACAGCTGGATCAGGCCGTTGGACAGCCATAGGGCATTGACCGGCACCTTGTTGGCGTTTTCCTTGCGCAGGAACGCCGGCATGGTGTGGTCGCTGGCGCTGGCAAACAGAATTTCGGCGCACAGCAGTGTCCAGGACAACAACGCCCCTGCCAGGGAAACGATCAGGCCAACGCTGATCAGCATGGCGCCCCAGGGGCCAACTACATGCTCCAGCACACCCGCCATCGAGGGGTTCTTCAGGCCGGCCAGTTGAGCCTGGGCGAGGATGCCCTGGGACAGCAGGTTAACCAGTACCAACAACAGCAGCACACCAATGAAGCCAAGGACTGTGGCTTTACCCACGTCGGAGCGCTTTTCGGCCCGTGCAGAGAAGATGCTTGCGCCTTCGATGCCGATAAACACCCAGACGGTGACCAGCATCATGTTGCGCACCTGATCCATCACGCTGCCCAACTCGCTGTTGCTCTGGCCCCAGAAGTCGCTGGTAAACACATCCAGCTTGAAGGCGATCACGGCGATGATGATAAACAGGGCCAGCGGCACCATCTTGGCGACGGTGGTTACGGTGTTGATAAAGGCGGCTTCCTTGATCCCGCGCAGCACCAGAAAGTGCAGCAGCCACAGCAACACCGACGCGCAGATGATCGCTACCAAGGTGTTGCCTTCACCAAAGCCGGCATTCGGGAAGATGTAACCGAGGGTGGAGAACAGCAGGACCATGTAGCTGACGTTGCCGATCCATGCGCTGATCCAGTAGCCCCAGGCCGAGGAGAAGCCCATGTAGTCGCCAAAACCAGCCTTGGCGTAAACGTATACGCCGCCGTCCAGCTGTGGCTTACGGTTAGCCAGGGTCTGGAACACGAAGGCCAAGGTCAGCATGCCGACCCCCGTGATCAGCCAGCCGATCAATGTGGCACCAGCGCTGGCGCTGGCGGCGATGTTTTGCGGCAGGGAGAAAATCCCGCCGCCGACCATTGAGCCGACGACCAGCGCAATCAGTGCGCCTAGTCTGAGTTTTTGCGTCGAGTCCGTCATTCCCATCTCCGTTGATCAGTCAGTCAGGTATTAGTAAGCGCTTGAAGCTAGCAGGTGTTGTTGACTCACGTCAGTGCGATACCACACCGATCATTTGGCAGGTGTAACCGAATATTCTGGGTAGGTGCATTGCAATCGTGTGACAGTTGTTATGGCTGTTAAAAAATAGTCGTAAATGAGCGCCAGGCAAGGCGCAGGCATTGATCTGGAGCAATCTGTGCTTCGCGATTGGCCACTGGCTCGGGATAATATGCACGGCGTTTGCTCTAGCTGCGCCATGTCCATGGGTTGGCTGGCGTTGGGCCGATTTTTTGATGGTTTTTTAGGGAGGTGCAGGGCATGACAATTCTGGTCACGGGCGGTGCAGGCTTTATCGGTGCGAACTTTGTTCTGGATTGGCTGGCCCAGTCCGATGAGTCTGTGATCAACCTGGACAAGCTGACCTACGCCGGCAACCTGGAAAACCTCGCCAGCCTGGACGGCGATGCGCGGCATATCTTCGTTCATGGCGATATCGGTGACAGCGCCCTGGTGGCAGGCTTGCTGAGCGAATATCAGCCCCGGGCGATCCTCAACTTCGCTGCCGAGTCCCATGTCGACCGTTCGATCCACGGCCCGGAAGATTTTATCGAGACCAATATCGTCGGCACCTTCCGCCTGCTGGAAGCCGTGCGTGCGTACTGGAAGGGCCTTGAGCCTGAGGCGCAGCAGGCGTTTCGCTTCCTGCACGTGTCGACCGATGAGGTCTATGGCTCCCTGGGCAAAGACGAGCCGGCGTTCAGCGAGCGCCATCAGTACGAACCCAACAGCCCTTATTCCGCCAGCAAGGCCGCCAGCGACCACCTGGTGCGCGCTTATCACCACACCTACGGCCTGCCGGTGCTGACCACCAACTGCTCGAACAACTACGGGCCGTACCACTTCCCGGAAAAACTCATTCCGCTGATGATCGTCAACGCTCTGGCCGGCAAGCCGCTGCCGGTGTACGGCGATGGCCAGCAGATCCGCGACTGGCTGTATGTCAAAGACCACTGCAGCGCCATCCGCCGGGTGCTGGAGGCTGGCGCGCTGGGCGAGACCTACAACGTCGGCGGCTGGAACGAGAAACCCAATCTGGAGATCGTGCACACCGTGTGTGCCCTGCTGGACGAATTGCGCCCGCGCGCTGACGGTCAGCCGTATCGGCAGCAGATTGCCTACGTCACGGATCGCCCCGGGCACGACCGCCGTTACGCCATCGATGCGACCAAACTGGCCAATGAGTTGGGCTGGAAACCAGCGGAAACCTTCGATAGCGGCATCCGCAAGACCGTGCAGTGGTACCTGGATAACCAGCCTTGGGTCGCGCATATCCAGTCCGGCGCCTACCGCGAATGGGTAGAGAAGAACTACAGCGAGCGCAGCGCATGAAGATTTTGCTGCTGGGCAAGAACGGCCAGGTCGGCTGGGAATTGCAGCGCAGCCTGGCGCCACTGGGTGAGGTGCTGGCGCTGGACTCGAAAAGTAGCGATTACTGTGGCGACCTGTGTGACCTCGACGGCCTGGCTGCGACGGTGCAGCGCTACGCCCCGAATGTGATCGTCAATGCCGCCGCCTATACCTCGGTGGACAAGGCCGAGAGCGAGCCTGAGCAGGCCCTGCGGGTGAATGCCGAAGCAGTCGCCGTACTGGCCCGCGAGGCCCAGCAACTGGGCAGTTTGCTGGTGCATTACTCCACCGACTATGTGTTTGCCGGTGACGGTGAGCAGCCCTGGTGTGAAGAAGATGCCGTCGCCCCGCTGAACCAGTACGGCGCCAGCAAACTGGCCGGTGAACAGGCGATCCTGGCCAGCGGTTGTCAGCATCTGATCCTGCGGACCAGCTGGGTATACGCCGCGCGGGGCAACAACTTCGCCAAGACCATGTTGCGCCTGGCCCGCGAGCGCGACAGCTTGAATGTGATCGCCGATCAGTTTGGCGCGCCGACCGGCGCCGAGCTGTTGGCGGATGTCAGCGCTCATGCCATCCGCGCCGTGCGCCAGCAGGCGACGCTGGGCGGTTTGTATCATCTGGCGGCAGCCGGCGAGACCAGTTGGCATGCCTATGCGTGCTTTGTGCTTGAACAAGCCGCGGCCGCCGGCGTGGCACTCAAGGTGCCCGCTGCTCAGGTCGGCGCCATCGCCACCAGCGCCTACCCAACGCCAGCCAAACGCCCGGCCAATTCACGGCTGAATACACAAAAACTGCAAAAGGCCTTCGCTCTGCAACTGCCGCACTGGCAGGCGGGGGTGGCACGGATGCTCACTGAAGTTCTGGAGACAACCCCATGATCAAGCGCAAAGGCATCATTCTCGCTGGCGGTTCCGGCACCCGTTTGCACCCGGCCACCCTGGCAATTTCCAAGCAATTGCTGCCGGTTTACGACAAACCGATGATTTACTACCCGCTGACCACCCTGATGCTGGCGGGGATTCGCGACATCTTGATCATCTCCACCCCGCAGGACACCCCGCGCTTTGAGCAACTGCTCGGCGACGGCGCGCGCTGGGGGCTGAATATCAGCTACGCCGTGCAGGCTTCGCCGGACGGCTTGGCTCAGGCCTTTCTGATTGGCGAAGCGTTTATCGGCAACGACCTGTCGGCTCTGGTGCTGGGTGACAACATCTACCACGGCCACGACTTCCAGAATCTGCTCAGCAGCGCCATGGCCCGCGAGCAGGGCGGCAGCGTATTTGCCTATCACGTGCAGGACCCGGAGCGTTACGGTGTGGTCGAGTTCGACGGGCAGGGCAAGGCCATCAGCCTGGAAGAGAAACCTCTGCAGCCCAAGTCCAACTACGCAGTCACCGGTCTGTATTTCTACGACCGGCAGGTGGTGGACATTGCCAAGAGCATCAAGCCGTCGCCCCGTGGCGAGCTGGAAATCACCGATCTCAATCGCATCTATCTGGAGCAGGGCAACCTCTCGGTGGAAATCATGGGTCGTGGCTATGCCTGGTTGGATACTGGCACCCATGAGTCGTTGCTGGAAGCCAGCCAGTTCATCGCCACCCTGGAGAATCGCCAGGGCCTGAAGGTGGCCTGCCCGGAAGAGATCGCCTTCCGCCAGCGTTGGATCAGCGCCGAGCAGTTGGAAACCCTGGCCGCGCCGCTGGCCAAGAATGGCTATGGGAAATACCTCAAGCGCCTGCTGATGGAGACCGTGCACTGATGAAAGCCACACGTCTAGCCATCCCTGAGGTGGTGTTGCTGCAACCGAAAGTCTTTGGTGACGAGCGCGGGTTCTTCTACGAGAGCTTCAATCAGCAACGTTTCGAAGAGGCGATTGGTCGCAGCGTGCCGTTTGTGCAGGACAACCACTCTTGCTCCGCCAAGGGCGTGCTGCGCGGCCTGCATTACCAGGTGCAGCAATCCCAAGGCAAGCTGGTGCGGGTGGTGGCCGGCGAGGTCTTCGATGTGGCGGTGGACTTGCGCGCTTCATCGCCAACCTTCGGCCAGTGGGTGGGCGAGTTGCTCAGCGCCGAGAACAAACGCCAGTTGTGGGTGCCGGAAGGCTTCGCCCACGGTTTTCTGGTGTTGTCGGACAGCGCCGAGTTTCTCTACAAAACCACTGACTATTACGCACCGCAGCATGAGCGTTGCCTGCAGTGGAACGACGTCCAGGTGGCCATCGATTGGCCATTGGCGCGGCTGGATGGCGTGGCGTTGCAGTTGTCGGCCAAGGACCAGCAAGGCTTGCCGTTGGCCAGCGCCGAGACCTATGCCTGACTGCGCTTTCGTTTAGCGTCATTGCCTGAGCTGCCCTTATGTCCGTGAAGCGCCTTACCGCTCTCGTTGCCCTCTGCCTGCTTGGCCTGGCCCTCTGTGCTTTTGCCGCTTGGGGCACGTTGGCGATTCTGCTGACCGGTGTGCAGGATGGCTTAAGGCTGGCTCTGGCCGGCGGTTTTGCCCTGTGCTCCTTGGTGGCCTTGCTCAGTCTGTTCTCGCGGCGCTGGCGGCGGGTGACGTCGTTGGTCTATCTCCTCCCTTTGGGCGGTTTGCTGTTGTGGTGGCAGACTCTGGAGCCGTCCAACGACCGTGACTGGCAAGCCGATGTTGCGGTGCTGCCCTATGCGACCATCACGGGCGAGCAGGTGCGCGTGCACAACATCCGCAATTTTTCCTACCGCAGCGAGTACGACTACCAGCCGGCTTATTACGACCAGGATTTCGACCTTAGCCAGTTGCAGGGCGTGGATTTGATCGCGTCTTACTGGATGGGCCCAGCCATTGCCCATGTGTTTCTCAGTTTCGCCTTTGCCGACGGTAAGCACCTGGCCATCTCGATTGAGACGCGCAAGGAAAAAACTGAAGGTTACTCGACGCTCAAGGGCTTCTTTCGCCAGTACGAGTTGTTCTACGTGGTGGCGGATGAGCGCGATGTCATCAAGCTGCGCACCAACTACCGCCAGGATCCGCCCGAGCAGACCTACCTGTATCGCCTCAAGGCACCGGTCGGCAGTGGGCGCCAGCTATTTCTTGAGTACATGCAGCGCATCAACGCGCTCAAGCAGCGGCCCGAGTTCTACAACTCCCTGACCACCAACTGCACCACTGGGATCTGGATGAGCTCACGGGTTAATCCGCAGCATGTGCCCTTTAGCTGGAAAATTTTGGCCAGCGGTTATGTGCCGGAATATCTCTTCGAACAGGGACGTTTGCATGATGACGGCCTGCCGTTTGCTGAGTTGCAGCGCAATGCTCTGCTCAATCCGCGGGCCCAGGCCGCTGGCGAGGCGGATGACTTTTCTCGGCTGATCCGTGCGCCGCTGGCCACCCCGTGATGGTGGCCAGCGGCAACGATAATGGCCTATCGCCTGCCGGGCGGCTGAATTGCTTGAGGTTGTTATGAAGCGACTGTTGGCACATTGCGCAGCCTTGTTTCTCGCTTTTGGCTCGATCATCACCCAGGCTGCCGATGTGTTGCCTGTTAGCTCAGTACAGGGTGTCGCAGGTAACCCGTACCCGCGTATTTGTCTGGTGCTTTCCGGTGGCGGAGCTCGCGGTGCGGCCCATGTCGGGGTGCTTAAGGTGCTGGAAGAGTACCGAGTGCCGGTCCATTGCATCGCCGGCACTAGCATGGGTTCACTGGTGGGCACGGCCTATGCCACTGGCACCTCCATCGATGAGATTGAGCAGACGCTGCAAGGTATTTCCACCGAGTTGCTGTTCAAGGAGGATCCGCCGCGTCGGGAGCAGACCATGCGCCGCAAGCAGGATGACTACACCATCCTGTCGACTCCGGAGGTCGGCCTGCAAAATGGCCAGGTCAAGCTTGGCAAGGGCCTGGTTACCGGCGTGCAGCTGGAAACGGTGTTGCGCCAGTTGAGCAAGGCCAAGGGTTACCACCAGTTCGACCAACTGCCGATTCCCTTTCGGGCGGTGGCTACAGATCTGGTGACCGGCAAGGCGGTGATCTTCAGCGAGGGTGAGTTGGCCAACGTGATGCGCGCCAGCATGTCGGTGCCTGGCGCCGTAGCGCCGGCCGAATTCAATGGCATGCTCCTCGTGGATGGCATGCTCACCAGCAATTTGCCGGTACAGACCGCCCGCGAGATGGGGGCTGATGTGATCATCGCCGTCAACGTCGGTACGCCCCTACTCAAACGTGAGGAGCTCAACAGCATTTTCGGGGTCAGCGGGCAAATGCTCAGCATCCTTACCGAGCAGAACGTGCAGGCTTCGCTGGCCTCGTTGAAGCCCACGGACATCCTGATTTCCCCTGAGCTGGGCGATTTCTCTACCGGTGACTTCGACAACCTGCCGCAGATCGCGCCCTTGGGTGAAGTGGCCGCACGCAAGATGTCCGTCGCCTTGCAACGCTTGTCCCTGACGCCTGCCGAGTACGCAGCGCTGCGCCAGCGTCAGCTGGTTAGCGTGCGGCCAGATCAGCGGGTGGTCGATGAGGTGCGTTTTGACAAGCTGCAGCGGGTCAACCCCGAGGTGGCCAAGGCGGCCCTGGAAACCAAGGCTGGCGAGCCGCTGGATCAGCAGAAACTCGACGGTGACATGCGTCGTCTCTATGGCACCGGCGATTTCGAACATGTGAATTACCGCCTCAGCGATGAGCAGGACAAGCGCGTGCTGACGGTCGATGCTGTCGAGAAATCATGGGGGCCGGACTACCTGCGTTTCGGCCTGGGCCTGTCCAGTGATTTTAGCGGCGATGCCTTCTTTAACCTACTCGGCAGCTACCGCCAGACCTGGTTGAACGAGCAGGGCGCGGAATGGCGCACTGATGTGCAGTTGGGCCACACCAGCGGTATTTACAGCGAGTTCTACCAGCCCTTGAGTGCTGGTAGCCCGTTCTTCGTCGCCCCCCATGTGGCCCTTGAA
>NKIE01000100.1 GCA_002256055.1 Pseudomonas sp. PGPPP3
GGTTGCTGGTCAATGATCCGGACAAGCGTGTTGTTGATGTGATGGCCAGTGATCCGGTGAGTTTTACGCCGGATGAAGATGGCTACGATGCGGCGCAGGCTTTTGAGCGTTACGACCTTATTTCCGCGCCGGTAGTGGATAAGGCGGGCAAGTTGATCGGTCGCCTGACCATCGATGAAATGGTCGATCTGATTCGTGAGGAAAGTGAAAGCGAAGTCCTGAGCATGGCCGGTCTGCGCGAAGAGGAGGATATCTTCGCGTCGGTGTGGAAGTCCCTGCGCAACCGTTGGGCCTGGTTGGCGCTCAATCTGATCACCGCATTTGTGGCTTCGCGGGTCATCGGTTTGTTTGAGGGCTCCATTGAGAAGCTTGTTGCCTTGGCGGCGCTGATGCCGATTGTGGCGGGCATTGGCGGTAACTCGGGCAACCAGACCATCACCATGATTGTGCGTGCGATGGCGCTTGAGCAGTTGAGTGCTGGTAATACCTCGCGCCTGGTGCGCAAGGAGTTGGCGGTGGGCTTGGTGAATGGTTTGGTCTGGGGTGGTGTTATCGGTGTGGTTGCCTATCTGCTCTATGGCAGTTGGTCGCTTGGGGTGGTTATGACCGCGGCGATGACGCTCAATTTGCTTTTGGCGGCATTGATGGGGGTGTTGATCCCAATGACCTTGCACAAGCTGGGTCGTGACCCTGCGATGGGCGCCAGTGTGATGATTACTGCGGTTACAGACAGTGGTGGGTTCTTTATCTTTTTGGGCTTGGCGACACTCTTCCTGCTCTAGATATACTGCTTTTTTGATTTATACCTGCAAAAAGCAAAGGCCCCGACATGTCGGGGCCTTTGCTTTTTATCTTGCGGCTTAAGTCGGCGTAATCGCAGCGTCTAAGGTCGATAGTTGCGATTTGGCGATTAGATATCGTCGTTAGCGAGTTCGGTGTCGTGGGCGATCAGGGCTACCAGGGCGTTTTGCTGGCGCCTGGATAATTGCCGGAACCGTTGCAACAGCTCGCGTTCGGGAGGGGAGAGCTCGGCGCTGTCCATGTGCATAATCGGGCTGCTATCAAGCGTGCCCTCCTGAAACAGGCTCTGCTCAAGGCGAGAGATGATTTCAGAGTTCATGCTGCGATGATGATTGCGCGCCACATCAGCAATGCGTTCACGCATTCCATCGGGTAAGCGAACCACGAATTTGTCAGCCGTGCGGCTGGAATAGAGAGCCTGTTTCATAGGGCGCATACATTAAACCTGTTGATTCAGGAAAGCGATGCTGGCAAAGCGCTACATGCTGTCTAACGGTCGGATCGTGACGGCTGTTGATTGTTCAATACGCATGCGTGACGTCATTTTGGCGTCGGTATGATGGCATGTTGCTGTGTGCTGACATTTCTAGCCAGCGTCGTTTGTGTGAAATGCGATCTGTTGAGCAAAAGAATTCGCGTCTGAGGCTGCCTGGGTGGCCCTTGAGGGATTTTAAGTCCGTAAAGTGCTGCTGGGATGGCATGACAAACGTGCGGATGGTCGCTAACATGCGAGCCCGCCACTCAGTGGTGGCGGTCCTCTGCGTAGTAAAAGTCTCAGTAGCTCAATTGGATAGAGCATCCCCCTCCTAAGGGGAAGGTTGGTGGTTCGACCCCACTCTGGGACACCATAAAAGCAAAGCGCTGCAGCATTAGCGTCGATTAAGTCGCTTGCTTAGCCTTCAGTCTCTCCTGTTTTTCTCGTGTCACTTCCATTTCTGTTCATCGATGGCCTCGAAATGTGTTCGTCGAAGCTTATGCAGATAATAAATGTGCGCCCGATTATTCCTGGCCATGAATATGGTTGTACCGGACAAGGAACTCGCCTCTATGGCTTCCCCAGATAAACAGCAAAAGCGCGCCCTGCGGGCCAAAACAAAAGCCAAGCAGAACCGCTCGATCAAGCCCCAAGCCACTGTCATCCACCCTGTGTTGGCCAATCCTCTGATCAACGAGCCGTTCGATGATGTCGAAATCGACCTGAGCACCTTCGACTTCAAAGACATCGAAGAAAACGGTTTCGATCCGGCGCATTTCGATGACTTGTTCCAGGCGATGAAAGTCGCTGAAGGCATCAGCTTGCTGGCAATGTGCCTGGTGTTCCTGCAATACCCGGTGTTGGAGCTAGTGGTCGCTGAGGAAACGGAAGACGCAGCGACAGACTTTATGATGGGTCTGCTGATCATCTATCGCGGAATCTTCCACAATGAAGACGAAGGCAGGGCTGTGGCGTGGATTGGTGGCGAGACCTTCCAGAAGGCTTACAACGAAGCATCGGTAATCCTGCAAAAAAAGAACGCTCGCACCGCTCCCAGAGCAAGCGCTTGAAAAAGTAAGAGGGTGCGGATTGCAGTTTCGGCAGGTGCCTGCAGCAGGCGCGTAGCGGCGGGTTTCAGTCGAACTGGCGTGCTTCTCGTTGCACTTGATAGACAAAACGCTCAATGCTGCGCTGGGCGAGGCCGTCCATGCGGTAAAAGCGCAGTCCGGCATAGGTCATGTCTACTTTGCTTTCGTAGCTTAAGTGGCGCAGCTCTGCTGCGGTGCTGATCGCGCCGAAGGGGAGCTTTACATTCAGGCGTTCATAAACCTGACCTGCCTGTAGGCGGCTGCCGAGATCGCCTTGAAAGCGCAGCCGGCATCCCGTGGCGGAGATGTCCAGTAATTGGCCTTTGATGCCGTTGCTGAGCTTGTCGCCTGACAGCTCAATGCTCAACAGTTGGCCTTGCTTGAGTGGGGCACGAAAGGCGTTGCGGCGCTGATGGTAGGTGACTTCGCTGGGCAGTCCGCTCCAATAGCAGCGAGCGCCATCCAGCTCGCCAATCTGCACGTTTTGCTGGCATTCCCAGGCGATACGGACGCCTTCATGGAAGCCTTCGACTTTGAACGTTTCGCCATTTTTGAGGAAGCGCTCGCCGTCGTTGGGTATTAGCTCGTCTAATGCCAGCAGGCTGCGCTCACGATTGATCGCAACCAGGTAGCTTTGAAAGCGTTGGCTGCGCTCTGGGAAGCTGATGATCAGTGGGTCATGATTGTCTTGGAGGTGGCGCAGATTGGCGAAGATCTCTGCAGCGGTTTTCAGCACTTTGGGTGGCTGTGGGCCGGTGTCTTCTGTGAATGGGGTGGACACGATCCGCGAATCTCCAAACGCAATTTTTGCGCATTAGCATACTGGCATTGTGCTGGTATGTCCTGGCGCTCGATTTCAGGCCTGACTAAGTGGGCGCTGTTGCGCGATTTTAGCGGTACTGCCGCGGCTGTCATAGAGATTGGGGGTTTCAGTCCCGCGCAAAATGCTGAGCACGCTATTAGCTGCGGTTTGGCTGGTCCGAATCACTCGGCCATTGAGGAGGTTGGCTGCGCGGCACTGCTCGAGTAATTCGCTCAGTTGCGCGCTGCGAGCAAGCAGTTCGCTGCCTTGCTGGGAGCGTGTGGCCAGTTCTTCCAAGCCCTTTTGGTCGGTGCTGAGCTGTAGGCCTTGAAGTAATTCGCTGCGCTCTCTGCCGTGCTGTTCCAGCAGGCTCAGGAGGGGCAGTTTACGTTCAAGGATTTGTTCAAGTTGCGGCAGGTCACGTTCACCTAGCGCATTGAACTCGTCCTGGATCAGTGCGAGCAGTTGCTGGCTTACGCTGATGTCGTCGCTAAAAAGTTGCAAAAGGGTTATGTCGTGCATAGCGTGCTCTGGGAATCGGGCGTCCAGCTTCCCTGGCGCGGCCTGGGGCTTTAGCGGCGGGACTCAAAATCTAGCAGTTTGCTCGCAACCCGCTGGCTGTCGACGGTGTAGCTGCCGTCGCTGATAGCTTGCTTGAGGCGTGCCACACGTTCTTTATCGACGCTTGGCAGGTCGCTCAGCTTGCTGGTGGTTTTTTGCAGTTGCTGGGCATCTGGACTCAGTTGCACGGACTCGCCCGCTTTGCTTGCGGTTGCAGGCATAGCTTCCGGCGGAGTCTGGCGGACGCTATTCGCATCGCTGCGATTCGCGGCTTGAGTGCTGCCGGCGCGCCCGTTAGCGTTAGCTGCAGGGGCGTTGTTCGGCCTGTTGATGTCGATGACCATGATGCGAAACCTCGAAGACTGTTTTGGACGCTTGCCTGTTTTTCGGCAGCGCCGAGAAAAACTTTAGGGTGTTCGTTCATGTGCTACTTGTCAGTGTAGAAAAACGTTACGTGTATATGCCAGGTAAATCTGGTCTACATGGACACTTCAACTTGCCCTGGGCCGCTTACCCTAGCTTTTATCACGCGTTCAGAGCGTTGATTACGCACGCGGATTTGCTCGCCTATGGCTCCGTCGGATAACGCTTCGCCAGGCATGCGTACGCTGACACTTGCGCTGCGAGCGGTGATTACGACCTGGTCGCCTTTGCGAATAACTTCGGCTTGCTCTAAATGGCCTGCGGTCAGTACCTGGTCAGGCAATATTGGGCGTGTCAATTTTTTGCCGGATGCTTGTTCGATAGCAGTCAAAAAGCCCTGATTCAGCAAGCCTATATCGCGCTCGACCACTGCCAGGTCCGTCGGGCTGAGGACTGACTTGCGCTTCAGGGGGCGGTTAGCGATAACCACCTGTCTATAGATGTGCACTTGCCCGGGTACGAATACGGTCCAAGGACTGCTGCCGGGGCACCGTACCCTGACGGTAACTCTGCCGGCTGGCTGTGCAGGGCTTTCTAGCTTGGCCGTCAGGTCCTGATCGCATACGGGTAGTCGCAGCCGTGGGTCGATTTGCTGAATTTCGATCTCATGCCGGGCCTGGATTTCGCTACGCTCTAAATGTGTGGTGACGGCTTGCTCAAGAAAAACCCGCGTTATGCCGATAAGTTGCTCAGGTAGTGTTGTAGCTGCTGTAGCAGGCAGGCTATAGCCTAACCCGAGCAAAGCAGGTAAAACACGGAGCAGCTGAAGGCGCGTTGCCGTCAGGTGTCGAATAAATGTCGGTTTTGCGTTCATGGCAATTGAAAAGCAAGGCTCGTGCCGCCTGCTACGCTAAGCGGTGCAGACGGTGACTTAAAATAAGGAGTCGGGGCATGGCCGGTGTAATGGATTCGGTTAACCAGCGTACGCAGCTGGTAGGGCAGAATCGTCTTGAGTTGCTGTTGTTTCGCCTTGATGGCAATCAGCTGTACGGGATCAACGTGTTCAAGGTGAAAGAGGTGCTGCAGTGCCCGAAACTCACCATCATGCCCAAGTCCAGTCCGGTTGTACGTGGCGTCGCGAATATTCGCGGTGGCACTATTCCTATTCTTGACCTGGCTATGGCCACTGGTCGCGTCGGTCTGGATGATCTGAAAAACAGTTTTGTGATCATCACTGAATACAACACTAAGGTTCAGGGTTTTCTGGTTCGCTCGGTTGAGCGCATCGTCAACATGAACTGGGAAGAGATTCATCCCCCACCCAAGGGTACTGGGCGCGACCATTACTTGACAGCAGTGACGCGTCTAGATCAGCAGCTGGTGGAAATTATCGACGTTGAGAAGATTCTTGCTGAGGTTGCGCCTACTTCTGAGGTGATTTCAGCTGGGGTCATTGACGTCGAGACTCAGGCCAAGGCAGTGTCCAAGCGAGTGCTGATTTGCGATGACTCCTCGGTGGCGCGCAAGCAAGTGATTCGTTGTCTAGAGACTGTTGGGGTCGAGGTGGTTGCCCTTAACGATGGTCGCGAGGCGTACGAGTATCTGCGCAAGATGGTGGAGGAGGGTAAGCAGCCTGAGCACGAGTTTTTGATGCTGATTTCTGACATCGAAATGCCCGAAATGGATGGTTATACCTTGACCGCCGAAATACGCTCGGATCCTCGTATGCAGAAGCTGCACATCATCCTGCATACTTCGCTTTCTGGGGTGTTTAACCAGGCCATGGTGAAGAAGGTCGGAGCGGATGATTTTCTCGCGAAGTTCCGGCCCGATGAATTGGCCTCGCGGGTGGTTGAGCGCATTAATGCAGTAGATGGGAGCTGAGGGCTTGGCCTTCGGCAACGCACATGAACGGTGAGGCGGCTTTAGTGTCTTCAGGAAACTTGGATTTCGAGCAGTTCCGTATCTTTCTGGAAAAGGCCTGCGGAATCTTGCTGGGCAGCAACAAGCAATACTTGGTGTCCAGTCGCCTTAACAAGTTGATGGAACAACAAGGTATTAAGACTCTGGGTGAGTTGGTGCAGCGCATGCAGAACCAGCCGCGCAGTGGTTTGCGCGAGCAGGTGGTCGATGCAATGACTACCAATGAGACCTTGTGGTTTCGTGATACGTATCCGTTTGAGGTGCTGAAGAATCGGGTTTTCCCTGAGTTGCTTAAAGCCAACGGTGGGCAGCGATTGCGTATCTGGTCGGCGGCTTGTTCCTCCGGTCAGGAGCCCTACACGCTGTCGATGACCACCGATGAGTTCGAGCGCAGCAATCTTGGTCAGCTCAAGGCGGGCGTGCAGATTGTGGCTACTGACCTTTCCGGTTCCATGTTGGCGACCTGCAAGTCGGGTGAATATGACAGCCTGGCCATGGGGCGTGGTTTATCTCCAGAGCGCTTGCAGAAATACTTCGATCCCAAAGGCGTTGGGCGCTGGGCGATCAAGCCTGCGATCAAGGGCCGTGTTGAGTTTAGGGCGCTCAACCTACTGGATAGTTACGCCAGTCTGGGCAAGTTCGATATCGTGTTCTGCCGCAATGTGCTGATTTACTTCTCGGCGGAGGTGAAGAAAGACATTCTGTTGCGCATCCATGCGACCCTAAAGCCGGGTGGGTATCTCTTTCTCGGTGCTTCCGAGGCGCTTAATGGTTTGCCAGATCATTACCAGATGGTTCAGTGCAGTCCGGGGATCATTTACAAAGCTAAATAGTTGCGCTGGGCATGGAGCTAAAAACGGGAGACCTCAGGTCTCCCGTTTTTTTTGCGGCAAAAATACTGAGCGAATTGCCGCCTGCTGGCGTTTGGGCGGAAAGGCATTGCCGCTTGAGCGCTCTTGCTGTCTTGCAAATAACTTAAGTTATTGAAAATTAAGGATAAATTATTGTGGCATAAGCTTTGCTTTGTCTTCAGCAAGCAAACTCTTGTACAGGTTTATCGATCATGAGCATCAGCTTCGAAAGCGCCCTAAACGGCCATGACAAAGCGCTCGGCTTTCGTGCACAGCGCGCCGAAGTATTAGCCAACAACATGGCTAATGCCGATACACCGAACTTCAAGGCGCGTGATCTGGATTTTGCCTCGGTGCTGGCGGAGCAAAACGCCAAGGCTAAGGGGGGCGAGTTTCAGCTCAATCGCAGCAATAGCAAGCATATTGATGCTCAGGGTGTTGCTTCGGCCGATGCGGCTTTGCGTTATCGCATGCCAGCCGAGCCATCGCTGGACCAAAACACCGTTGATTTGCAGGTTGAGCAATCTAAGTACGCCGAAAACTCGGTGCAATTTCAGGCCAGCTTTACCCTGCTCAACAGCAAGTTCAAAGGTCTGATCAACGCCCTGCGCGGCGAATAACAGGAGAGGCAGTCATGTCATTAGCCAGTGTATTCAATATCGCCGGAACCGGCATGAGTGCCCAGAGCACTCGGCTGAATACCATCTCCAGCAACATCGCCAACGCAGAGACCGTTTCATCGAGTATTGACCAGACCTACAGGGCCCGTCATCCGGTGTTCGCGACCGTATTTCAAGGGGCGCAACAGGGGGGCGGTGACTCACTGTTTGCCGAACAGGATCAGTCCGGTTCGGGTGTTCAGGTGCTGGGTATTGTGGAAGAGCAGGGTAGCCTGACGCCGCGCTACGAGCCTAATCACCCGGCTGCAGACGCGGATGGCTATGTCTATTACCCGAACGTCAATGTGGTTGAAGAAATGGCCGACATGATATCCGCCAGTCGTGCCTTTCAGACCAATGTTGAAATGATGAATACCGCCAAGCAGATGATGCAGCGCGTACTGACCCTGGGCCAGTAAGCCGCGAGTGAGGAAAACAACATGAGCATTAGTAGCGTCAATGCGGCAAATACGGTTCTGGATCAGTATCAGATCAAGGATGCGGAGCCTAAGGGTAAAGAACTGGGTAAGAACGAGTTTCTCAATTTGCTGGTGGCGCAGTTGAACAACCAAGATCCGCTGTCCCCGCAAGATAATGGTGAATTTATTGCCCAACTGGCGCAGTTCAGCACTGTAGAGGGCGTCGATAAACTCAATACCAGCATGGAGTCGATGCTCTCTGGTTTTCAGTCGTCCCAGGCGTTGCAGGCCTCTTCTCTGGTTGGGCGTAAGGTCATCATTCCCACCGATAAAGCTGTGGTGGATACCAAGGAGACCTTCAAGGCCAGCCTGGTGGTGCCGGCAACCAGTAGTAACGTCTATGTCAATGTGTATGACAGTGCTGGCTCTGTGGTCAATCGCATCAACATGGGTCAGCAGGCTGCCGGTAATGTCAGTTTTATGTGGGACGGCAAAGATGCCAGCGGCAAGCTATTGCCGCCAGGAACATACAAGTTCCAGGCTCAAGCCAGCTACGGTGCCGAGCCCAAAGG
>NKIE01000101.1 GCA_002256055.1 Pseudomonas sp. PGPPP3
TTGGGGTTGACCTGCGTATTGGCCGGCGTATCGGGGCAGGTATCACGACGATCATGCACGCCGTCGGCGTCAGCATCACCATCTTGGGCGTAGCAGATCAGTCCGCCAAACAGCGCACCGATAGCTGCGCCACCGCCCGCCCAGGCGGAACTTTCGATTGCACCCAAGCCGCCACCGGCAAGGGCTCCACCCGCACTGCAAATAGGCCAGTTCCTTTGGTTAAGCACTGCATCCCCCGTACTGGAGGTCGAGGCGCAACCAGAAAGAACACTGCTGCCCAGAAGAAATGGTACGACTGCCTGTGAGAATTGAGTTCTCATGGAAGTGATCTCCTGTGTCACCGGCAGATGCCGGTAACACAGGAGTAAAGACCCGCCCTCCACTGCACACAAGGCGCGCCCTGCAGGGAGAGGGATATTGCCGAACCTCAGTTATCGACGGAAATCACCACCCGACGGTTCATAGCACGGCCTTCGGCTGTCGCGTTATCTGCCACTGGCTGCGCCTCACCCGCCCCACCGACCGCGACAATACTGGCCTGAGCAACACCTGCGGCCACCAGATGGTTAGCCACCGACACCGCGCGGCGCTCAGACAACTTCAGGTTATAGGCATCAGCGCCCACGCTGTCGGTGAAACCGGTGATGCTCAGCTTGGCGTTCGCAGCGTTATTTTTCAGACGACTGGCAACACCATCCAGCACCGTCTTGTCAGCGGCGGTCAGCTCGGCCGAGTTGAAGGCGAAGTGCAGGTTATCCACCACAATCTCTTCATCAACAGCCACCACCTCAATCACTTCCTCGACCACCTCGGCGACTTCTACCGGGCAACCCACCTCATCGACCATGGTGCCTTTGGGGGTGCCAGGGCAATCGTCGGTCTTGTTAACCACGCCATCGCCATCTTCATCACCGTGTACCCAGCAATACGCAGCGGCCATCACGCCGCCCGCCAAGCCAACGCTGCCAGCCATAGTGGAGCTCTCAATCGCGCCCAAGCCAGCCCCCGTCACGCCACCAATCGCCGCGCACACCGGGACATTACCTTCCTGAAAGGTGCTACAGCCACTCAGTACAGTGGCAGCCAAGAGCATGGGAACGGTCGTTTTAAGCATTTTCATAGGGGCTTACTCCTGAGTTAATCGGCCAACATCCGATACTCAAAGGAGTAAAGACTCCATGTTTAAAAAGCGCCAACGCTAGGCCGGCGGCCGCGGCCGCGCTAGTCTTTGCGCCCCAGACCGAGGATTGTTGATGACCGCGCGTTTTTCTTCCCGTACCCCGCAGCAGGCGCTTGCCGCACTGCTGGCCCAACACGCCCCGCAGAGCTTACTACTGGTCGGCGCCAGTGAGTTGCCGGCCATTGAGGCGTTTCTTGCGGCCCATCCACAGTGCACCTATGCGCAGGCGCCAGCTGGCGCCTTGCCGACAGAGCTGGCCGCCCAGCGTTTCGACCTCGCCCTGTTTGCCGATTGCCTAGAGCACCTCGACAAACGCGAAGGCCAGCAGTTGCTGGCAGGCGTGCGCAACCTGAATGCCAACAAGCTGGCAGTACTGGTGGACCTGAATGCGTGCAACTGGCAAACAACCGATTTGTTCGCCCTGGCCTTGCAAGCCAGCGAGCACTTCCAGCGCGAAGAGCAGACGCTGACATTGTTTACCTATGATCTGCGCGAGTACAAACAGGTGCCGGACTGGCTGAATGCCAAGTTCTGGGCCAACCCGGAACGCTTTGGCAAATACTGGTGGTAAGCTGATGAGCCCGCTTTGTCCCTGCGGCAGTCAACACCCGCTTAGTCAGTGCTGCGGCCGCTACCATGCCGGCACTCCCGCGCCAGACGCCGAACGCCTGATGCGTTCACGCTACAGTGCCTATGTACTCGGTTTGATCGACTATCTGCTGAGTACCACCCTGCCCGTTCAACAAGCAGGATTGGATAGCGCAGCCATCGCCGCCTGGAGCCAGCAAAGCCAGTGGCTTGGATTAGAGGTCAATAGTGCCGAGCAGATTGTCGGCTCGCCAGCCCATGCCTGGGTGACGTTCACCGCCCGCTGGCGCGACGGTGATGGCGAGCACGCCCACCAAGAGCGCTCAGCTTTTGTTCAAGTGGGTGGCCATTGGTATTTCATCGACCCCAGCGTGCCACTCAAAGCCAACCGCAACGACCCGTGCCCCTGCGCTGGCGGGCAGAAATTTAAGAAGTGCTGCGCAAGCTACCTGGCCTGAAGAGCGATAAAACCCACCACAACCTGAAGCGCCCACTTACTCCTGCAAGCTGAGGTAGGACGTATCCGGCGGCGGCCCTGCGGGGGCGGCCTTGGCTTGGCCCATATCGCTGCCGGCAGGGGCCAAGCTGAATTGCGATAAGTCCACCACAGGCGCTGGCGCTTCAGGCTTAGCGTCCTGCAGATCGACACCCACGGGGGCAATGCCAAAATCCGGGGCTTCGACGTCGGCAAACGCCGCCATATATTCATCCCGCGGCGCGACCTGCAAGCGCCCTGGACTTGCCACGCTGGCCACGGCCGCCACTGCTGGCGCTGCTGCGACCAGAACTGAAGCCGGCGGCAGGGCCAACTCGACCTCCTCAACCACCATGGCCAGCACCTCGACCACAGCACCGGCACGCTCAAGGGTCAGACGATATTTCTCCGCCCCTGCCTCATCCAGATTGTTCTTGATCACTATCCGACGCCCGGAAAACAGCTGGGCAATCCGCTGCGCGTCGGCCTGAAACAAACGGGCCAGGTTGGCCTGCACCGACGCCAATGGCGCGCCTTCTACCAACCGGCCGGAAAAGGCAATCTCATAGCGGGTCATGGTCACACTCCTGTCCAAAACAGCCTTCAGTATGGCGCAGGTTTTTTCACCTAAACAACAGGTTGCGGCCAAGCAACCGCTTGTTACACTGCGCCATCGGTTGGAGTCGCTGAATGTGTTGTCAAACCCCTCTTGCAAGAATCCTCAGCCTGCTGCTGACCCTCGGCCTGCTTGTCAGTCTCGGCGGTTGCAGCAGCTTGCTGACTGACGACTTCCGCGACCCCGAAGTACGCCTGCTCAAGGTCGACGTGGTCAAAGCCAAGCTGCTCGAACAAAAGTTCGTCCTGCGTTTTCGCATCGACAACCCCAATGACATAAGCCTGCCAATCCGCGACCTCAACTACAACGTCAAGCTAAACGGCGTGCTGCTGGCCGAAGGGCAGTCGGATAAAAGCTTCACGGTACCGGCCCGAGGCCACCAAAATTTCGACGTCCCGGTGCGCACCAACCTCTGGCGCCACCTCAAACGCATCGTCAATTTGCTCGACGACCCGGACAAACCCATCAGCTACCAACTGCAGGGCGAAGTAAAAACCGGCCTGATGTTCGGACGCAGCGTGCACCTTGAGCGCAATGGCGAGATAATCCCCGGCAACTACATTCCGGAGTAAACCCCATGCAACAAGAACCCCACGTCCACGGCCCCGACTGCAATCACGACCATGCACACGACCACGACCATGGCCACGTGCATGGTCCGGACTGCAACCACCACCATCAGGAACCGACGCGCAACCCGTTGAAAGACGTCGGCCGCAACGATCCCTGTCCGTGCGGTAGCCAGAAGAAGTTCAAGAAGTGCCACGGCGCCTGACGGTTCCCAGCACACCTCTGTCGTCACGCCTTACGCAACACAGCGCCACCGCCTTGTGGCGCTAGACTAACCTCACAACCGCCCCCTGCGGCCAGGCCCTGTGGCTGCTGGCGGCATCACTTTATTGCTCCAGGAGCCCTCACATGCTCGCGCGCCTGCTTCGTCCCCTGACCAGCCTGACACTGGGCGCGACCCTTGCTGGGCTGCTGGCTTTGACCGGCTGCCAGGCCTTCCTCGACAACCAGTACGGCGACAGCGTCGCGCCAGCGCAAGGCACGGTGAAGATTCAGGGCCTGTCAAAAAGCGTGAGCATCCGCCGCAACGCCCTCGGCATGCCGCTGATCGAAAGCAGCAGCTTTCATGACGCGGTGTTCAGTCTTGGCTATGTGCATGCCAGTGACCGCCTCAGCCAAATGGTTGGCATGCGCCTGATGGCCGAAGGCCGTCTGGCCGAGATGGTCGGCCCGGGCGCCCTGGATATCGACCGCTTCATGCGCGCCGTCAACCTCAAGCAAAGCGCGGCGGTGCTGTATAAAAATGCCTCGCCACGGATCAGGAAATCCTTCGAGGTCTACGCTCGCGGCGTCAACGCCTACCTGTTCCAATACCGCGACAAACTGCCGATGGACCTGCGCGAGTCGGGCTACAAACCTGACTACTGGAAAGCCGAAGACTCAGTACTGATCTTCAGCCTGCTGAACTTCGGCCTGGCCGTGAACCTGCAGGAAGAAATCGCCTCCCTGGTACTGGCGCAAAAAGTCGGCGCCGACAAGCTGGCCTGGCTGACGCCGACCTACCCAGACGAGCCGCTGCCGTTTGACGAAGCCGACAAGCTCAAAGGTCTGAACCTGGCCGACAGCAACAACACAAGCAACATCCAGGGCCTGGGCGCTATCAGCAGCGCCGCCAACCAAATCGCGCAACTGGATATGTTGGGCGTCGCCGCCTCGAACAACTGGGCGATTGCCCCGCAACGTGCGCGCGGCGGCAAAAGCCTGCTGGCCAACGACACCCACCTACCACTGTCCATGCCCTCGGCGTGGAACTTCGTACAGATTCGCTCGCCACAATTCCAAGCCGCAGGTGTCTCGATTGCCGGCGTGCCGGCTGTGGTGGCGGGCTTCAACGGTACGCTGGCCTGGGGCAAAATCCAACTGCGCAACCGCCAGCCCTACTACCTGGCTGACGGCAAATGGCTGCCCGCCCGTGCGCGCCATGAAACCTTCTTTATTAAAGGCGCGAGCCCAGTACGCGAAACCCTCTATGAAACCCGCCACGGGCCGCTGCTCAACAGCGTGCTGGGCGAGCGCAAACACATGCTCCAGCCACTGCAAATCAGCAGCGGTTACGGCCTGGCCCTGCAAAGCACCCAGTTTGAAGCCGACAAAACTCTGGACGCCTTTTTCGACCTGTCGCGGGCACAAACCATCGACCGCGCCTTTGAAGCTGCTCGCGAAATTCGCGGTATGCCCCTCAACCTGGTGTTTGCCGACGCCCAGCACATCGGCTGGCAGGTCAGCGGGCGCTTCCCCAACCGTCGCGGCGGGCGCGGCCTGCTGCCTTCCCCCGGCTGGGACAGCCAGTATGACTGGGACGGGTTTGCCGACACCATGCTGCACCCCTACGACCAGGACCCGCCCCAAGGCTGGCTGGGCACTGCCAACCACCGCACGGTGCCTTCAGGCTATGGCATGCAGCTGTCCAACTCTTGGTACTACCCCGAGCGGGCCGAGCGCATTGCGCAACTGGCCGGCAGCGGCAAGCACGACCAGAAAAGCATGATCGCCATGCAGTACGATCAAACCTCGCCGTTCGTCGCCAAACTGCAAGCGATGTTCAGTGCCCCCGGCATGCAGCAGCCGCTGCAACAGGCGATTGCCGCCTTGCCTGTCGAGCAGCGCAGCAAAGCCGAGGAAGCCCACAAACGCATGCTGGCGTTCAACGGCAGGCTGGATGCCAGTTCCGCCGATGCCGCCCTGTACGGCGCCTTTCTGCAGGAAAGCGCCCGCCTGACCTTCAGTGACGAACTGGGCAGCCCGGACTCCGCTGCCTGGCAAGCGCTGGTGGAAACCGCCAACCTGTCCTACTCGGCTCAGGCCGACCACTTGCTGGGCCGCGAAGACAGCCCGTTCTGGGATGACCACAGCAGCCCGCAAATTGAAGATAAGCCGGCCATCTTGGCCCGCAGCCTGGCCGCCGCCGTGTCCTTCTGCGAAAGCAAGCTGGGCAGCAACCGCCAGGCCTGGCAATGGGGCAAGCTGCACACCTACACCTGGGCGACGGACACCACCCAACTGGCCAAGTACATGAGCGCCAGCCAGCAAGCCTCGATCAACGCCATCAAGGGTTATCTGGACCGCGGCCCCTACCCCGCGGGCGGCGATCACAGCACCCTCAACGTGTCGGCTTACCACTGGGGCCAGGATTTCGATACCTGGCTGATTCCAGCCATGCGCATTGTCGTCGACTTCAGCCAGGCGGAGCCGTTGATTGGCCTCAACAGCAGCGGCCAGTCCGGCAACCCCGCCAGCCCGCACTACGCTGATGGCATTGAAGCCTGGCAAAAGGGTCACTACATGAGCTTCCCCTTCCAGAGTAAGAACATCGACAAGACCTATGGCAGCCAACGCTTGGTGCTGCTCCCTAGCCGCTGAACTACCGTTCGTCGACATATTTGAACCAACGTCAACGAACGCGACTCTGAGTTATGGACTTACTCCATAGATGTTTTTAGGGCGCCTTCTGGCGCCCTTTTCTTTGCCTGCGTTTAAATCTGAACAGACCGGCAGCGCCCGGATTCAGGCGCGTGCATGTTAGGATATGCGCCTAAATTCACCTGAATACTGGCGCAACAGGCTCCCATGGCCGAACACGACTTCCGTTACTCGCTGCTCAACCCCCAACACACCCTCACCGAATGTCGCGCGCTGGCCCCTGGCCGCTATCAGGTCACCGGCAACGGCGGCTCGATCAAAGCCGCTGACACCCTGCTGGTGACCCTCAAAGGCAGCCGCGACCTGTGCCTGCGCTTGCAGGTGGAGAAAGTCCGTCACCTGATCAACCCGCCAGGGCAGTGGCTGGCCGTAGCCAAAGGTCCGGTATTCAAAGAGCTGGCCATTCTCAATTGGCAAGTTAACTGCGATGCCTGCAGCGCTCAGCTCGACTTCGAGTTTGCCGTAGACGCCGCCCTTGGCGATAAAGCCCGAGCGCCAGCAGCTCAGGCACGCATCAGCGAACTGGGCTGGGTCGCGCGCGGTGAACGCCATCTGTGCCCAAAATGTCAGGGAGACACCCAATGAATAAGGTTTTTGCCCTTGGCCTGCTGAGCGCAGGCCTGCTCGGTTGCGCCAGTGAGCCACTGCAACTGGAAAGCGAACGCACCTACCAAGCCGAGTGGATCAACGGCAAGCCACGCCTGCACCACAGCCACCCCACCCTGACCCTGGGGGATGACGGCCGCGCTTACGGCAGCGGCGGCTGCAATCACTGGTTCGCCGCCTACACCCGCGAAGCCGATAAGCTCAGTTTCGTCCAGATCGGTAGCACCCGAAAAATGTGTGCTGCGGCGGTGATGGAACAAGAGCAGCGCTTCCTTGAGGCTCTCGGCAGCGTGCAACGCTGGGATTTTTCCCCTCAGGACGAATTGCGTCTGTGGCCCGCACAAGGCAAGCCGTTACGTTTGCAGCCCGAAGAAGGCTGAAACCCGCACCGCCAGAACCATCCGATTAGTCGCCGAAGAGTTGCAACTGCTCCTGGCGGCTGCGCAGATCCTGCAAGCGCACGCCAACCCCGATCAGGCGCACTGGCTTGTTGCCGCGAGCGAAGGCCGCCGTCAGCAGCGCCTGATAACTGGGTAGATCGTGCCCAGCACCCGCCTGTTCCAGAGTGGTCTGGGTGAAGTCATGAAACTTCAGCTTGATAAACGGTTTGCCCAGTCGATAGCTCGAATCAAGGCGCTGCACGCGCCCATCCAGTTCGCCAAGCAACAGTGGCAAGCGTTGCAGACAAGCGTCTAGATCAGGCAAATCCTGCTCAAAGGTGTGCTCGACACTGACCGACTGACGCCGGCTGTTGACCTGCACCGCACGCTCATCGATACCCCGCGCCAAGCTCCAGAGCCGCTCGCCAAAACTGCCGAACTCGCGAGCTAGCGCAGGCTTGCTCCATTCGCGCAGCTGCGCGCAAGTCTGAATGCCTATACGCCCCAGTCGCTGCCCCGTGACCTTACCCACGCCGTGCAGTTTGGCCACCGGCAGCGCTAGGACAAACTCATCGACCTGAGCCGGGGTAATCACAAACAGGCCATTGGGCTTTTGCCAGTCGCTGGCGATCTTGGCCAAAAACTTGTTCGGCGCCACCCCGGCCGACACGGTGATCCGCAGTTCCCGCGCCACCCGCCGACGAATCGCATCGGCAATCCGTGTGGCACTGCCGGCAAAGTGGCTGCAGGCGGAGACATCCAGATAAGCCTCGTCCAAGGACAGCGGCTCGATCAGATCGGTGTAATCACGAAAAATACCGTGAATTTCCTGGGACACCGCTTTATAGGCATCCATCCGCGGTTTCACGATCAGCAGATCCGGACACAACTGCATAGCCGCGTAAAAACAGTCGCAATCGACATGGATGATCTTGCGCACGAAAAGTCCGGAAAGCCCCAGCAGGCAAGCCCTGAAGACCCGGAGTCTACCACCCGCCCAACGCTAAGCACCTGAGCGATCAGGATTTTTTCAAAGTTAAAGGTTGACAGGCTAGGATTTGACGATAGAATTGGCGCCGCGGGATGGAGCAGTCTGGTAGCTCGTCGGGCTCATAACCCGAAGGTCGTAGGTTCAAATCCTGCTCCCGCAACCAAATATCTAAAGGCCACTTGAAAAAG